>JAHEJE010000118.1 GCA_024639035.1 Alphaproteobacteria bacterium | reverse complement strand
GCGAGGATCATTGCAAGGGAGGCGCTGCAATGAAAAATCCGCACTATCCGCGTCCGGGTCCGGTCTTGCTGTGTTCAGGCACCGTGTGTGCTCTGTGGGCCGGCATCGTCTCGGCCAATTCAGTGATGGACACCAGCCAGCATGTCGATACCGCATCGGGACTTCGTGGCGAAAGCCGATTGGCGCTTGCCTATAACGAACCGATGCCGGCGTGGATGCAGGTTCCGGAGCGTTCGACGGTGCCGGTGGTGCGCAGCTTCGGGCTCGGCCTGTCCAACACAGCGGTGCGCTACCGCACCTTAAGCAACAGCGATGCGGTGGTGGCGTTCTACAAGGCAAGACTGGACTGGAAAGAACTGGAGTGGACCGACTTCGCGCCGCGGCGCACGGCCGGGCAGGGGGTCTCGGTCAGTATCGGATACAATGCCCTGACCGGCGAGCAGGTCCGTATCGATGTGCGTGAGAGCGGTTATCTGCGCGGGGTCGAGATTGTGCTGAGCAGCACGGCGGACCCGGACGACGGCTGAGAATTTCTGGCCTTCCCCCGGCTGACGCCATAGGATTGGCTGCAATGCAGTCATCGGAAGGTAACCCAGACATGCCCCTGCCGGAATTCTTCATGATTGATGGTGCGCCCAAGCCGGTGGCGACCTTTTCCCATGCCAGCGAGGTCGATGGCTGGGTGTTTTTGACCGGGCAGATGCCGACCTATCCGGATGACCCCGAGCGACCTCTCGCTGAGGGTATCGAAGCGCAGACGCGGCGGGTCATGGACAATCTCATCATCGTGCTGGAAGGCATGGGACTGGGGCTGGAGAACGTGGCCCAGGCGCGGGTCTATGTCACCCACTTCGAGCGCGACTACGATGCGATGAACCAGACCTACAAAAGCTATTTCGCCGAAGGCAAGCTGCCGGCCCGGACCTGCATCGGAGTGACCGGTCTTGCGGTCGGGGCGCTGGTGGAAATCGACATGGTGGCGAAGCGGCCGTAACACCAGTGGCCCGGAAGTCTGACCCATCCCGCTCCCTACCGCGGCATGCGGTTCCAGGCGTCGAGGGCGGCGATCTTGTAGGCTTCGGCGAGGGTCGGGTAGTTGAAGGTGTTCTCGACGAAATAGTCCAGGGTTCCCTTCAGGTTCAGCACCGCCTGGCCGATGTGGATCAGTTCGGTCGCGCCTTCGCCGACGATATGACACCCCAGAAGGCGGCGGGTCTTCAACGAGAAGATCATTTTCATCATGCCGAAGTTGAGCCCCATGATGTGGCCGCGCGAGGTCTCGCGGAAGCGGGCGATACCGCATTCGTAAGGGATGCCGCGCTGTTTGACCTCCTGCTCGGTCATGCCGACAGTCGAAATCTCGGGCACGGCGTAAATACCATAGGGGAAGTACTCCGGCGGCTGATGAGCATCGAGGCCAAGGGCGTTGCAAGCGGCGATGCGGCCCTGTTCCATCGAGGTGGACGCCAGGCTTGGAAATCCGATCACGTCGCCGGCGGCATAGATGTGCTCGACGGAAGTCTGGAAGGTCTTGGGGTCGACGCTCAGGCGCCCGCGGTGGTCGACATCGAGGCCGCAATGCTCAAGGCCAAGGCGGTCGGTTGCGCCCATGCGGCCGGCGGCGAACAGCAGGGAATCGGAGCGCACCTGGCGGCCGTCTTCGAGGTGGACGATGCATTCGGTGTCGGTGCGCCGGATCTCTGCGGCCTTGGAATCGAGGCGAAGCACGATGCCGCGATCGCGCATCTGGTGCATGAAGTCCTCGACGATCTCGGCGTCGATGAAGCTGAGGATCTCATCGCGCGGTTCGATCAGCGTGACGTGAATATCGAGAGCATTGAAGATGGTGGCATACTCAACGCCGATGACGCCGGCGCCGATGATGGTGATGCTGCGCGGCACATTCGCCAGATCGAGGACTTCATCGGTGTCGAGGACCTTGCTGCCGTCGAACGGAACATAATCCGGGCGGAAAGGCAGGGTGCCGACGGCGAGCAGGAAATAGTCGGCATCGTAAGTCCGGGTTTCGCCCTCCTCGGTGACCACTTCGATGGTATGGGTATCGCAAAACCGGGCTTCGCCGACCACCACCGACACCCGGTTGCGGGCGAACTGGTGCAGCAGGACTTCGACCTCGTGGTCGAGGGTCATCATCAGGCGGGCGCGCAGGTCTTCTGCGGTGATGTCCTGCTTCACCCGGTAGGAGCGGCCGTAGAAGCCACGCTCGCGCCAGCCCGAAAGATTGAGCACGGTCTCGCGCAGGGTCTTCGACGGGATCGTGCCGGTGTGTACGGAAACCCCGCCGACCCGGCGGCCTTTCTCGACAACGAGGACGTTTCTGCCAACCTTGGCGGCCTGGATCGCGGCCCGGCGTCCGGCCGGACCGCTGCCGATGACGATCATGTCGTATGTGTGTTTGGTCATGGGTGATCGGGTATCCGAGTCTTGAAAATCAATCTAGCAATTGCGCGACCAGATCGTAGTCCAGAGCGTCGACGATCTTCACGCGGGGCATGTCGCCCGGTGTCAGGTGTGCTGCATCGGCAATGAACACATTGCCGTCGATCTCCGGGGCATCCCACGGACCGCGGGCAATGGCCTCGCCGGTCTCATCGTCGATGCCATCGACCAGCACCGTCGCCGTACGGCCGACCTTGGCGCGCAGGATCTGCGCACTGATATCGCCCTGGGCCTGCATAAACCGGTGCCAGCGGTCCTGCTTGACCGCATCGGGGACGTGGTCGGCGAGATCGTTGGCGCGGGCGCCGGCCACCGGCTCGTACTGAAAGCATCCGGCGCGCTCGATGCGGGCTTCGCGCAGCCATTCAAGCAGGTATTCGAAATCCTCATCGGTTTCGCCGGGAAAGCCGACGATGAAGGTCGAGCGGATGGCGATGTCGGGACAGATGCGGCGCCAGCTCTGCAGCCGGTCGAGCACTTTTTCCTGATTGGCCGGACGCCGCATGGCTTTCAGGATGCCGGGGCTGGCGTGCTGGAAGGGGATATCGAGATAGGGCAGGATCTTGCCGTCGGCCATCAGCTCGACGACCTCGTCGACATGGGGGTAGGGGTAGACGTAGTGCAGCCGTATCCATGCGCCGAGCGAGCCGAGCTCGCGCGCCAGATCGATGAATTTCGCCCGGACCTCGCGGCCATGCCACTTGCTGAGCGGGTATTTTGCGTCAACGCCGTAGGCCGAGGTGTCCTGGGAGATCACCAGCAGCTCACGGGTGCCGGCCTTGACCAGCCTCTCGGCCTCATAGAGAACCGCGGCGGCGGGCCGGCTGACCAAATCGCCGCGCAGGTTCGGGATGATGCAGAACGAGCAGCGGTTGTTGCAGCCTTCGGAAATCTTCAGATAGGCGTAGTGCCTGGGGGTGAGTTTGAGGCCATGGTCGGGAACGAGGTCGAACTTCGGGTCGTGGGCCGGTGGAACGGCATCGTGGACGGCGTTGACCACGGCCTCGTACTGATGCGGGCCGGTGACGGCAAGGACATCCGGGTGGTTTTCGCGAATGGCGGCCTCATCACCGCCCATGCAGCCGGTGACGATGACCCGGCCGTTTTCCGCTATGGCCTCGCCGATTGCCTCCAGCGATTCGGCCTTGGCGCTGTCGAGAAAGCCGCAGGTGTTGACGATGACGGCGTCGGCGCCGGCATAGTCCGGCGAAATAACATAGCCCTCGGCGCGCAACTGGGTGAGGATGCGTTCGGAATCGACCAGCGCCTTGGGGCAGCCGAGGCTGACGATACCGATCCTGGGGACGAGGGGTGGCATGTGGGCCAAACTCACTGCAATGCCGAGGGCAGGGCCTGCGATTGGGCCGCGACCCTAGCGCACGGCGCCGCGTTCGGCAATCATCGGATTGAAAAACCTAACGAATTACAAAGGCAATCAGTGCAATGCAATCTTTCAGTGCGGGAGTAAGTTAAAGCCACGGTGCTAAGCTCTTTGTTTGACAGAGGAGATTTGGATCTATGTTGCGTTCCGTGTTCAAGGGGTTGAGGCGGTTTCATAGGGAAACTTCAGGCGCAGTTGCGCTGTTGTTTGCGTTGGCGGTGATCCCGTTGTCGCTCGCGGCAGGCATCGCAATCGATGTGGCCGAAATATCGAAGGCCAAAGTGAAACTGCAGGGCGCAGCGGATGCCGCGGCGTTGGCTGCAGCTTCGGTCAAAGGGATCGACGACAACGCGCGGATCGCGATTGCGAAATCCTACATTGATGCGAATCTGGCCGGGCAACCGGTCGGAGCAGTCGGCGCGCCTGTGGTGAGTGTCGGTCAGGGGGCGTTAACGGTCGAGATTAACTCGAAGATGCCGGCCCGGTTCATGCAACTGGCGGGCTTCAACCAGCATGACCTGTTTTCGAAGTCGACGGTCGCCATTCCAGGTGAGTCCAACGCGGAGATTGCGCTTGTCCTCGACTATTCCGGATCGATGAACGGCAAGGGCAAATACCAGGCGATGCGCGATGCAGCTTCCAGCATGGTCGATATCTTGACAGACGAAGGCAAGAATACCGACAGCATCAAGTTCGGCCTGGTGCCGTTCTCGCATCATGTCTATCTGTCACTGCCTGGAGAATACGTCGTCGACGAGGCGCCGGGCACGACGTGGACGAATTGCACCCAGGATCGCAAGTATCCCCATAATGTCGAGGACAAGGCGCCCGTGGCCAGCAACATCGATTCGCTGTGGGGGATGAGCAAGACCAACGGCTACGGGGTCGGCGCCTATGCCGTATGCAAGGCCTACCCGCGCAACAATCTGGTGGTCAAGCCGCTGACAAACGATGCCGACGCGATCAAGACGCAGCTTGCCAGCATGAAACCGCACAGCCTGACCCATATTGCGCTGGGTACGGAATTCGGCTGGGCGCTGTTATCGCCGCAGCCGCCGTTTACCGAGGCCGCGCCTTACAGCGACAAGGAAACCAAGAAATACATGGTGATCCTGACCGACGGGGTGCAGACTGAAAAAGCCTGGGGCGAAAACAAGAGCCACACGGTGGTCAACGGCGAGGTCAACCTCGAGGAAATGTGCGCCAACATCAAGGCCGAAGGCATCCACATCATCACGATTGCATTCGATCTGAACGATGGCTGGACAGAGAACCGGCTCAAAGGGTGTGCAACCTCGCTGGAAGACTTTCACATCGCCGACAACAATGACCAGCTGGCAAATGTTTTCGAAGAGATCGCACAAAAACTGTTCCGGGTCGTGCGGATCCTGAAATAAGCGGAGGCCGGCTCAATCGGGCGCGAACGTGGGGCCGCCGGGACCGAGGCGAACGCCGTTGCGCAATCGGGTGAACGGAATGCTGTCGAGCTGGCACGGGTTTGCGCCGGGAGCCTCGGCAAACAGGACCTGTTCGCAGATCGGTTCATAATCAGCGAGAAAGTGAACCGTGCTTTTCACGGCGACGATATTCTGCCGGCTCGGATCGATGCCGATGTGGGTGAAATTCGCCTGATCGGCATTTTGCGCCCTGACCGAGCCGACCACGACCCGGACTTCACTGTTTTCATCCATTATCAGCAGCGATGCGCAAAGGCCGAGTTCGGCCTTTGCGCCGCCATACATCCGGCCGGTGGCGGTGAACTGTCCGTCGGACAGTTTTTCGACCCTGACCCGGGCCCTGAACGGTGTGCAGCCGAGTTCGGGGTAGCGGCCGCCAATGGTGGCGTCGAACTCGGCGCCATGGCCGGCGGCATGGGCCCTGGTGGCGGTGTCGGGATCCCACAGGATGCCGAGCACCGCCTTTGTCGCACCGCAGGCGACCAGGGCTTCGAGCAGACCGGTGGTGTCGCCGGTGGCGCCGGCGCCGGGGTTGTCCTGGGCGTCAGCAATGATGACCGGCCTGGTGGCGGTTGCGGCTATCTCCATTGCCCGGTTGACGCATTCGGCGGCAGGGATGAGCGGGTTGATGAACCGATCCTCGACGGCCTTCAGTGCACTGAGCAAATCGTCGGCGGCGCAATCGGCCGTGGCCCGGTCTTCAGCATAGGCGATCATGGTTGCGCCGCAGTGAAATATGTCGGCCGGCGGGAAGCCGAATGCGATATCAGCGGACACGACGGCGCCGGCGTCGGGGGCATCCAGCATGGCGTATAACGCCCGGCCCGGTTCGCGCATGGTGGATTGCGCCTGCAGCGGGATCAGATAGTCGAGTTGGCGAAATGCGCGGGCAAACGGCTCGCCGCGGGCCAGTTCGGCCGCCAGCAGCTGCTTGGCGCGGGCGCCGGTTGCCGCCATGTCGATATGCGGATAGGTGCGGTAGATGGCGAGGCTGGAGGCGCGCTCGGCCATGTCCGGGGTGATGTTCGCATGCAGGTCGAGGCTTGCGGCAATCGGCAGGTGGGGGCCGGTCACTTCGCGGATGCGGGCCAGCAATTCGCCCTCGCCGTCTTCGAAATCGTCGGTGACCATGGCGCCGTGCAGATCGAGATAAACACCGTCGATGTCGCCGGCAGCGGAGATGCCGTCGCAGATCATGGCGGCGATGGTGTCGAACGCCGGCTGGGCGACATAGCTTCCCGGCTCGGCGTTGGTCCACAAGACCGGCACAAGATCCCAGTCCTTTGCCGCAGCGATGAAGCCGCCAATCGGAATGTTGAGATCGTGGAACACATCGAGGATATCATCGCCGATGGTCATGCCGGGCCAGGCGCCCGGCGTGCGGAAGTCCTCCAAAAGCGTCGGGATCGGCGCGAAAGTGTTGGTCTCATGCTGGAAGCCGGCGATCGCTATGCGCGGTGTCTTCATGCAACATGCCCTAAAGCGCGGCTGAGGCCGGATGTCAGGGGAAAATGGTGGGCGGTACTAGGTTCGAACTAGTGACCCCTACGATGTCAACGTAGTGCTCTACCACTGAGCTAACCGCCCATGGGCGCGCCCGGCGCAGGGGCCGGGGCGGGAAATGTGAGGTGGATATATCGGTAACCGATGGCGGGTGCAAGCCCCGTTTGAGGCGGCGGGCCGGGATGTGCGTCAGGCGGCCATCATGCGGTCGACTTCGGCGACCAGTTCACGCAGGTGGAACGGTTTTGACAGAACCTTGGCGTCCTTGGGAGCGCGCGAATCCGGATGAAGCGCGACGGCGGCAAAACCGGTGATAAACATGATCTTCAAGGCCGGGTCCAGTTCAGCAGCGCGCCGGGCCAGTTCGATGCCATCCATTTCAGGCATCACGATATCGGTCAGCAGCAGATCGACGGTGACGCCCTTGAGTTCTTCGAATGCGCTGGCGCCCTCGGCAAAGGATGTCACCTCGTGGCCGGCTTTGATCAAAGCGCGCTCAAGGAACAGGCGCATGTCGTTGTCGTCTTCGGCCAGTATGATTTTTGCCATGGTTCGGACCTTGAGGGTTTTGTTTGGTGGCGTATTGGCGCGGCGATGACTTTGTTGGGCCGCTCAATTGTGCACGATAAGGGTAAACAGTAAACCAGCTATGAAAATAGCGCCCGAGGTGTGTCGTTTTGCCGAGGCAATGGTGCGCGCTACGGCGTTGAGCCGCCGGCGTGTCCGCCATTTGCGCAGATATTTCAGTGCGAAAACGGTCCGATCGCCTTGCGCGGCCCGTCGCGGTGCAGCAGCACGACGTTCTCAGCCGCCGAATGGCCGGATACCTTTTCAGGCCAGTCCGCGTCGCGGTCGCATTTGTCGGGGATTTTAGCAGCCAGCGTATAGACGTTCATCGGCGCCTCAATGCCGCGCAGCGCTTCGGCGCCCAGCGGCTTCCAGTCATTGCCACAGTATTCGACGAAGCTCTGGCTGGCGACGACCGGCGTCTTGTACTTCTTGGTCAGCGTCTCGAGCCGCGAGGCCTCGTTGACAGCGGCGCCGAACACGGAAAATGTCAGGCGGTCCTCCATGCCGACATTGCCGAACATCACGTTGCCGATATGAAGACCGATACCGAAGCGGATTTCGTCCTTTCCCGCCTCGGCGCGGACCGCGTTTACGTGCTTCATGCGGCGCAGGGCAAGCACCGCGGCATTGTAGACCTTGAGGCTGGCTTGCGATGAAGCGTTGCGGTTGCGACCGCAGGGCACCACGGCCAGAAAGCCATCGCCGAGAAAACTGAGAATTTCGCCACCGGCCTGGGAAAAGGTGCCGGCCACGGTGTCGAAGAACGTGTTGAGGGCTTCGATGTAGCCCTCGCGGCCCAGTTTTTCGGCCAGGACGGTCGAGCCGCGAATGTCGGCGACGATAATGGCCGCGCGCGTGGTCTCGCCGTCGCCGCGTCTGATCTGGCCGCTGAGAACGCGCGAGCCGGCTCCGGCGCCCAGGTAAGTGGTCAACATGTTGCGGGCCAGGCCGCCCTGGACGGCGATCTTGCAGACGACGGCCAGACGCATCTGGA
>JAHEJE010000117.1 GCA_024639035.1 Alphaproteobacteria bacterium | reverse complement strand
CACGTCGAGGAAGGCGCCTTCCTGACGTATGGAGAATACGATTACCGGAATCTTGTTGTCGCGCGCAAGCGCGATTGCAGCCGCGTCCATGACCTTCAGGTCTCTTGAGAGCACTTCGGCAAACGATATCTCGTCGAAACGGGTGGCATCCGGCTGGCGCTTGGGATCGGCACTGTAGATGCCGTCGACGCTGGTTCCCTTCATCAGCACATCACATTTCATTTCTGCGGCGCGCAGCGCAGCCGCGGTATCGGTGGTGAAAAACGGATTGCCGGTGCCGCCGGCAAATATCACCACCCTGCCCTTTTCCAGATGCCGCAAGGCCCGGGAGCGGACAAACGGTTCGCAAACCGTCGGCATCGGAATGGCCGACATGACCCGCACCGCGACGCCCTTGCCGATCAAAACATCCTGCATCGCCAGAGCATTCATCACCGTGGCCAGCATGCCCATGTGGTCGGCATTGGCGCGGTCCATGCCCTGTGCCGCACCGGACACGCCGCGAAAGATGTTTCCGCCGCCGATCACCAGACCGATCTCTATGCCCTGCGAGATGGCCTGGGCGACCTCGCCGGCAATTCGGCCGGCCATATTCAGATCGATGCCGAAATCCTGCGCGCCCATCAGAGCCTCGCCGGAAACCTTCAGCAGAACTCGCGATACCTTGTCTTGTGCCATGGTGTTGGATCATTCCCCGAACAACGAAAAAGGGTCCGGACAGGACCCTTCTTACTAACGTGTATCACCCTGATTCGGCGACGCCTTGTTTGCCGTTGCCGATCATCGGGCAGATCAGCTGCCCGATGCGGTCTTGGCGACTTCGGCGGCAAAATCCTCTTCCGGCCCGGTGTCGATGCCTTCGCCGATCTGCATGCGTACGAAGTTCGCCACCTTGAGCGGCGCGCCGACCTGGGCTTCGGCCAGCTTGGCTGCCTTTTCCACCGAGTTCTCGCCATCGATGACGAAGGTCTGCGACAACAGCACGGATTCCTCGTAGAACTTGCGGATGCGGCCTTCGACCATCTTTTCAACGATGTTATCGGGCTTGCCGGACTCCCGGGCCTGTTCGGTGTAAACCGCGCGTTCACGCTCCACGACGGCCTGATCCAGGTCTTCAGGGGTCAGGGCCAGCGGGTTCGCAGCCGCGACGTGCATGGCGACCTGCTTGCCGAAGCTGGCCGCGGCAGCCTTGTCGCCGGTGGTTTCGATACCGACGAGAACGCCGATCTTGCCGAGGCCCGAGGCAGCCTGATTGTGCACGTAGCTGGCGACGACGCCGTTCTCCACCGAAATCTGCGCACATCTGCGCACGCTCATGTTTTCGCCGATCGTGGCGACCATTTCACCGACATGATCTTCCACCGACTTGCCGACACCGGGATACTCGGCGGCCTTCAGGGCGTCGATTTCGCCGCCGGCGGTCAGGGCCAGATTGGCGATCTGGGCCACCATTTGCTGGAATTGCTCGTTGCGGGCTACGAAATCGGTCTCGGAGTTGACCTCCACCACCGCGCCGGCAGTTTCGTCAGCGGCCACGCCGACGAGTCCCTCAGCGGCCACGCGAGAGGCCTTTTTTGCCGCCTTGGCGAGCCCCTTGGCGCGCAGCCAGTCGACCGCCGCCTCCATGTCGCCGCCCGCCTCGGTCAGGGCATTCTTGCAGTCCATCATGCCTGCGCCGGTCTTTTCGCGCAGTTCCTTCACCATGCTCGCGGTGATCGTTGCCATTTCATACCTCGTTTCAGTCCGTGTGACGCCAGACGACCGCTGGTCGAACCTGCGGTGTTGGGCGCCGAAAGCGTCGATTTCCTGTAATGCCGACTAGGCGCTGGCCGCCGGCTTGGCTTCCTCGGGGCCGCCTTCCGCCTCGGCAGCCGCAGGCGCGGCGTCCGCGGCCGGCTCTTTGGCAGCTGGCTCCGCAGCAACGGGCTCCTCGGCAGCAGGTTCCTGAGCGGCTGGCTCATCGGCAGCCGGCATGTCCTCGACCGCCGGCTCTTCGGATGCACCGACATCGATGCCGGCAGAACTCTGACCGCGCGAGATGCCGTCGATGACCGCCTTGCCGACCAGATCGCAATACAGGGCAATCGCCCGTCCGGCATCGTCGTTGCCGGGGATCGGATAGCTCACGCCGGCCGGATCGCTGTTGGAGTCCAGAATGGCCACGACCGGAATTCCCAGGCGGTTGGCTTCCTTGATGGCGATCGATTCCTTGTTGGTATCGATCACGAACATGATGTCCGGCGTGCCGCCCATGTCCTTGATGCCGCCGAGGGCCAGCTCGAGCTTGTCGCGCTCGCGGGTCAGGGTCAAAAGCTCGCGCTTGGTGAAGCCCTGGCCTTCCTTTTCGAACAACTCCTCGAGATGGCGCAGGCGCTTGATCGAATTGGAGATGGTTTTCCAATTGGTCAGGGTGCCGCCGAGCCAGCGCGCATTGATAAAGTACTGGGCGCTTTGACGGGCTGTTTCCGCAATGATTTCAGAAGCCTGGCGCTTGGTCCCGACCAGCAGGACGCGGCCGCCGCCAGCCACAACGTCGCTGATCGCCAGCAAAGCCTGGTGCAGCAACGGAACGGTCTGGGCGAGGTCGATAACGTGCACGCCATTGCGGGCACCGAAAATGTAGGTCGACATTTTCGGATTCCAGCGGTGTGTCTGATGACCAAAGTGAACGCCTGCTTCAAGCAATTGGCGCATGGAATAATCTGGCAAAGCCATGATGCCATGTCTCCTTTTCCGGTTGAACCGCCGCGAGAACTGTCACCGGATGAACCGGCACCGGACGGCCACTGTGCTATGTGGGCAAAACTGCCATGCGCAAAGGCCAAATCCCCGCGTGTGGATTGGTGTCGCGGCTTATAGTGGCTGGCCGCGCCATTGGCAAGGCAAATATGGCGCCAAGCCGCTACAGATCCTGGACATCCTGGACGCCGGATACCGCCTTTATGGCGGCACGGATCTGCGGTGTGACGGTGAACCTGTTGCCGAGCGCTATTGCCACGCTGGTACGGTCGGGCAACTGCATGACCACCTGCACCGGTGCCCGGCCGCCATTCTTCAGGCGCGCGGCGATGCTTGGCAGCGGGTCGGTATCGTTGACGTAAATCTTCAGGCCCTGGGCCACATTGGCCGCTGCCGCCTCCAGAATTTCGACGCCGTTGAGGCGCAGTCGGATATCGTCGGTCTCGACGTCGGCCTCGACTTTCACGATCACCGCGTTGCCGGGCTCAAGCATATCGCGGCAGGCATGCAGCGTATCGGAAAAGCAGATCGCCTCGAACTGCCCCGACGGATCGGAGAAACCGACAAAGGCAAAGCGGTTGCCGCTCTTTGAGCGCCGTTCCTGGCGGTGGGTCACGGTCCCGGCCAGTTTTGCGCTGGTGGCGCCTTTCTTCAGGGCGTTTTCCCTGAAGCTCAACCAGCTTTCGATGCCGAGCCGTTTGAGCGCGGCGTCGTAACCGTCCAGAGGATGTCCGGAAAGATAAAATCCGATGGCGTCGAATTCCTGTGACAGCCGATCCATCGGCAGCCAGGGCTCGCGGACCGGCAATGGCAGGTCTTCAGCACCGGCCTGGCCGCCGCCGAACATATCGCTCTGGCCGGCGTCGCGCTCGGCGCTGGTGCGGTTCGCCATGCTGAGGATGGCCTCGATGCCGTCCACCACCTGGGCGCGGTTCGGATTGAAATCGTCGAAGGCGCCGGCCTTGGCCATGCTTTCCAGCGCCCGCTTGTTGATGACGCGGGCATCGATGCGGCGGGCAAAGTCGGCCAGCGAGGCAAACGGTCCGCCCTCATGGCGCAGTTCGACGATGTGCTGCACGGCCTGATGGCCGACGTTCTTGAGTGCCGCCAAGGCATAGCGGATGCGGCCGTCCTCGACCGTGAATTCCACCGACGAGCGGTTCACCGAAGGCGGCTCGATGGCGATCTGCATGCGGTCGGCCTCGCGCTTGAAAACCACCAGCTTGTCGGTATTGCCGGCATCGAGGGTCATCGAGGCGGCCATGAACTCGACCGGATGGTTGGCCTTGAACCATGCGGTCTGATAGGCGACCACGGCATAACAGGCCGAGTGGGCCTTGTTGAAGCCATAGCCGGCGAACTTGGCGACCAATTCGAAGATGAACTCCGCCTGGGCCTGCTCGACACCGTTGGCGACCGCGCCGGAAACGAACTTTTCCTTTTGCTGGTCCATCTCGGCCTTGATCTTCTTGCCCATCGCCTTGCGCAGGATGTCGGCTTCGCCAAGTGTGTAACCGGAAAGCGCCTGGGCGATCTGCAACACCTGCTCCTGGTAGATGATCACACCGTAGGTGTCGGAGACGATTGGCGTGACGATGTCGTGCAGGAACTCCGGCTGTTCGTCACCTTTCTTGCAGGCGATGTACTTGGGGATGTTTTCCATCGGGCCGGGCCGGTAGAGGGCAACCAGAGCGATGATGTCCTCGATGTTGGAGGGCTGCGACTTGCGGATCAAATCTCGCATGCCGGAGCTTTCGAGCTGGAACACGCCGACCGTCTCGGCCCGCTGCAGCATGGCAAAGGTCGTTTCATCATCGAGCGGCAAGCTGGACAAATCGACATCAACGCCGCGCCTGGCCGCAAGACGCACCGCCTTGTCGAGCACGGTGAGGGTTTTCAGGCCGAGGAAGTCGAACTTTACCAGTCCGGCCTTTTCGACCAGGTTCATGTTGAACTGGGTGACCGGCATCGGCGAGCGCGGATCGCGGTAGAGCGGGACCAGTTCGTCAAGCCGGCGGTCGCCGATCACCAGGCCTGCCGCGTGGGTCGAGGCGTGGCGATAGAGCCCCTCGAGCTTGCGGCCGATTTCCAGCATGGTGGCGACGGTGGGGTCCTTGTCGCGCTCTTCCTGGAGGCGCGGCTCGCCGTCGATGGCCTGGGTGAGGGTGACCGGGTTGGCCGGATTGTTCGGGATCATCTTGCACAGCCGGTCGACATGGCCGTAGGGCATCTGCAGCACCCGGCCAACGTCGCGGCAGACGGCACGGGCCTGGAGTTTTCCGAAGGTGATGATCTGGGCGACCTGATCGACGCCGTATTTGTCCTGGACGTAGGCGATCACCTCGTCGCGCCGTTCCTGGCAGAAATCGATGTCGAAGTCCGGCATCGATATGCGTTCGGGATTGAGGAACCGCTCAAAGACCAGGTTGAAGCGCAGCGGATCGAGATCGGTGATGGTCAGGGCCCAGGCGACGACCGAACCGGCGCCCGATCCGCGACCCGGTCCGACGGGAATGCCCTGGCCCTTGGTCCACTTGATGAAGTCGGCAACGATCAGAAAGTAACCGGGAAAATCCATCCGGTTGATGATCCCGAGCTCGTAGTCCAGCCGGTCGAAGTAGTCCTTGCGTTCAAAACCGTCGCACGGACCCAACCGGTCGAGGATTTCTGCGAGGCCGTCACGGGCCTGGCGGTCGAGCTCGGCGGCCTCATCGAGCTGTTCGCTGCCGGGTGTGGTGAACTTCGGCAGGATGGGATCACGCGACTTGGGCCGGTAGGCGCAGCGCTTGGCGATTTCGATGGTGTTCTCGATGGCTTCGGGCAAATCGGCAAACAGCGCCGTCATTTCCTGGGCGCTCTTGAAGTAATGATCCGGCGTGAGGCGGCGGCGGTTGTCATTGGCCTGCACTTCGCCCTCGGCAATGCAGATCAGCGCATCGTGGGCGGTGAAATCGTCCGGGCCGGCGAAAAAAGCCTCGTTGGTCGCCACCAGCGGCAGGTCCATGTCGTAAGCCAGTTCGAGCAGTTTGGGCTCGCTGGCGATTTCATCGTCCATGCTGTGGCGATGCAATTCGACATAGACACGGTCGCCGAAGGTGTGGTGCAGTTTTGCCAGCAGTTGCACCGCGAGATCGCCCTGCCCCTGCAGGATCGCACCATTGACCGGGCCGTCGACACCGCCGGTCAGGCAGATCAGGCCGTCGTTCAGTTTGGCCAATTGCCGCCATTTGATGTGGGCGGTGTCCTGCGGGTCGCTGTCCAGAAAGGCGCTGCTCGACAGTTTCATCAAGTGCTGGTAGCCGGCCTCGTTCTTGGCCAGCAGGACTATCGAGGGATAGTCTCCGGGTGCGGATTGTGCGGACAGGCTGCCGGGGTCGGCCATCTCCATGTCCACGGCGAGCTTGCAGCCGATGATCGGTTGCACCCCGGATTTGGCCAGTTCCAGCGAGAATTCCAGAGCGCCGAACAGATTGTTGGTGTCGGTCACGGCCAGCGCCGGCAGGCCATTGTCGCGGCACAGCCGTGCCAGCGTCTTGATCGGCAAAGCGCCTTCGGACAGCGAATAGGCCGAATGGACCGATAGATGCACGAAACTCGCGGCGGGTTTGGTTGTTGAGTCGTTCATCGCGCTAGTTTAGCGCGCTGCCGGCGCTGCGCTAACCGCTGATCCTCGCTCATCAACAGGAACCGCACTCGGCGTCTATAGCCCGGTGTCGATCCCACGCATGAAGCTCACCAGGTTATCGCCCAGTGCATCGTTCAGATAACCGCCCTCCTGAACGAACACCGTCGGCAACTCGAGCTTGGTGATCGCGCTGGCAATGCGGCGGAAGCCCAGTGTCGTCATTGCCCCGCCCTGCAGCGGATCGCTCTCATGGGCGTCGAAACCGAGCGCGACCACCAGGGCACCCGGCTGATAGTCCTGCAGCCGTTCGACCGCGTATTCCACGGCACCGGCCCAGATGTCGTCATCGCTTTTGAGCGGAAGCGGGATGTTCAGATTGTATCCACGCCCTTCGCCGCGGCCGCGCTCGCTTTCGTAGCCATAATAGAACGGGAAAAACTTCTTTGGATCGGCATGGATCGAGACTGTCAGGACATCGCCGCGGCTGTAGAAAATGGCCTGGGTGCCGTTGCCGTGGTGAACGTCGACATCGAGGATGGCCACGCGGTCATGATGCTGACGCAGGTACTGGGCGGCAATTGCAGAATTGTTGAGATAGCAGAACCCGCCGGCGCGTTCCTGATAGGCGTGATGTCCGGGTGGCCGGCACAGGGCGTAGACCGGGCCCTCGCCCTCGCTGACCAGATGCGCAGCGGTCAGCGCCGTGTTGGCCGACGCGCGGACCACGCGCCAGGTGTCCTCGACAATCGGACAGGAGAAATCGGCCATATGCCAGCCGGCCCTGCCGACGATATCGCGCGGGTAGCGGGCCGGTTTTTCAATCGGCCGGGCGCTCGGCATGACTTCGTCAAAAGCGCCCTTGCCGCGTTTCCACGACTTGTGGGCTTTTTCCAGGAACTCCAGATAGCGCCACTTGTGAACCGCCGCCAGATGCTGCTGATCGAAACCGCGGCTGGCGTGAACGCTGGCCCCTGCAGCACGCGCGGCCTGAAGCAGCACCCGCACACGCTCGGGCTGATCGGGATAGTCCACGATATTGCCACGGGACAAAAAGCGGGTCGGTTTGTGGCCAAGCTGGACCGCGCCGAAGATGGTTTTCATCGTGTCGCCTCGACTAAATGACCATCCTCCAAGTGCACCATGCGATGCATGTTGTGCGCAAGCTCTAAATTGTGGGTGGCGATCAGGGCAGCAAGGCCTTCATCCCTGATCAGATGCAGCAACTCGTCATGGACCCGGCCGGCCGTCTTGGGGTCCAGGTTGCCGGTCGGCTCATCGGCCAGCAGCAGCAAGGGCCGGTTCGCCAGGGCGCGGGCCATCGCCACGCGCTGCTGCTCGCCGCCCGACAATTCCGCCGGACGATGCTCCATGCGCGGTTCAAGACCAAGCCGGGCCAGCAGTTCCCTGGCGCGGTCACGGGCCTGCGCGGCACTGGCGCCGGCGATGAGTTGCGGAATTTCGACGTTCTCAAGCGCCGAGAACTCGGGCAGCAGATGGTGGAACTGGTAGACGAAACCAATGCCGATCCGCCTGATCCGGGTGCGGGCGCGGTCGGACAGGGATTCGCACTCCTGACCGCTGATCGAGACCTTGCCGGCGGTCGGCCGCTCGAGCAGGCCGGCAATGTGCAGCAGCGACGACTTGCCCGACCCCGACTGTCCGACCAGCCCGACAATCTCGCCGGGATAAACCGACAGATCGAGACCTTCGAATATGCGCAGTTCCTGGTTGGCCTGGGTGTAGCTGCGTGCGATCCCGTTCAGTTCGAGCGCTGGTGTCGGGTGAGCCTCGGCCATGGTGTTCATCACTCGTACCGCAGCGCTTCCACGGGATCGAGCCGCGCGGCGCGCCAGGAAGGATAGAGCGTGGCCAAAAACGACAGCGCCAGCGACATGACGGCGACCAGCAGGGTCTCGTCCAGGTTCAGATCGGCCGGCAGCTTGGAGAGGTAATAGAGCTCCGGCGGGAACAGTTGGGTGTCGGTCAGGCGCGACAGGAACTGGCGAATGTTCTCCACGTTGAG
>JAHEJE010000003.1:27593-29385 GCA_024639035.1 Alphaproteobacteria bacterium | reverse complement strand
TCGCTATCGAAGAGGAATTGGCGCGGCAGCGGGAAATTGTGCACCAGAGCGAAAAGCTTTCGGCACTTGGCGAGTTACTTGCCGGTGTTGCCCACGAGTTGAACAACCCGCTCTCAGTTGTCGTGGGGCAATCTTTACTGCTCAAGGAAACCACCCGGGACCAACGGATCAAGGAGCGAGCCGACAAGATCGGAAATGCGGCTGACCGGTGCGCACGCATCGTCAAATCCTTCCTGGCCATGGCGCGACAGCAGCCGGCGAGAACCGAAAACCTCAGCGTCAATGACGTCCTCGAATCGGCCCTTGAAATGACCGGATATTCGATCAGGTCATCAGATATCGACGTGAGCCTGAGGCTTGCGCCGGATGTACCGTTCGTCACCGGCGATCCGGATCAGTTGGGGCAGGTATTCTCTAACCTGCTGATCAACGCGCAGCAGGCCTTGAGCGGTCATGCTGGCCGCCGGAAAATCAAAATCGTCACGCGATACGAACGCCACCGCAGCGCCGTCATCGTAAAGATTGCCGATACCGGGCCCGGCATTCCAAAACACATCGTCTCGCGCATTTTCGAACCGTTCTTCACCACCAAGGAAGTTGGAAGCGGAACCGGCATAGGACTGGCATTCTGCCATCGCATCGTTGAGGCGCACGACGGCGTCATCCGCGCCACATCCATGATCGGAGAAGGAACAGCATTTTTCATCAGGCTGCCGGCTGCCGGCGTCGCCGGGTATGGCATTGCGCAGGAGAAGGGTGAAGCCCTGTCGGCAGATCAGACGAGCGTGCTGGTGGTGGACGACGAAGCTGACGTGGCAGAACTGATCCGTGAGATTCTGGAACGGGACGGGCATGAGGTGGCGACTGCGGACTCCGGCGCCAAAGCCCTGCGCGAAATCACCCGTCGCTCATTCTCGATCATTCTCAGCGATCTGAACATGCCGAATCTGGATGGGCCGACGCTGTTTGAGGAACTCAATCAAGGATATCCAGAACTAACCGACCGGATTGCGTTTATCACCGGCGACACGATGAGCCCAAAGGCTCGCAGTTTCCTCAATTCCGCGGAGCGTCCCTATCTGGAAAAACCGATCCGTCCTGCTGAACTGCGTGCCCTGGTTGCCGAACTGCTGTCTGATTGAACCGTTGCCCATGCCGGTGGGGGTGCGTATGCTTTTCATACCACAAGGGGGCGGGGAACGCGTGAGGCGGTTTTGAATACCGACAATCAGGAAACACGGGTCATCGTCTGCGACGATGAACAGGACATTCGCGAAACGCTACAAGAATATCTCAGCCTGCGCGGATATTCGGTCGCCTGTGCCCGCAACGGGCAGGAGCTGCGCAACATCGTCGATGATGTCGACCCGCACGCCGTGTTGCTCGATATCAACATGCCGGGCGAGGACGGCCTGTCTCTTGCCCGTTTCCTGAGCGAACGCGGCGGCACGGCGATCGTCATGCTCACGGCATCGGGCGATGTGGTCGACCGGATCGTCGGTCTGGAGATGGGCGCCGACGACTATCTGGCAAAACCGGTCGACCTGCGCGAGCTGCATGCACGGATAAAGGCGGTCCTGCGGCGTGGCCGACGGCGCGGCGAAGCGGCGGTAGAAGGGGGCACTACCGATGTGGTCCAGTTCGGGAGATGCCGGCTCGACCTGTCCAGCCACAATCTGATCGACGACCAGGGCAATACCGTTTCGATCACGGCGATGGAGTTCTCATTGCTGAAAGTGTTTGCCGAGAACGCCGGAAGGGTACTTAACCGCGATCAATTGTTGGAACAGGC
>JAHEJE010000003.1:0-27493 GCA_024639035.1 Alphaproteobacteria bacterium | reverse complement strand
CTCCTATCTGCAATGTGGATCTGCAGTCTCCGGTTACAGGAACCTTGCCGGCGGTGTTATGGCCTGACGCCTGAGCTTGCAGGCAATCAACACTGTCAGGGCTATTCCCATGGGAACCGGTGCGACCATTAGAAACTGCAGCAAATTCATGCTCATCATGAGTCCTTCCACGAATACATCTTCGCGATTGCAGCAGATTAGCGCCGGTTGATTGCGTGAGGCTTGCGAGGCAAGAAAAAGGGCGACCGGAGCCGAAACGCCGATCGCCCTCGAAGCAAAAAGACCGTGGAGCCGTACGGAGCCAGGCTGCCGCTATTCGGCCGCCTCCATGTAGTCTTCCATTGGCGGGCACGAGCACACCAGGTTGCGATCGCCAAAAACATTATCGACCCTGGCAACCGGCGGCCAATACTTGTCATGGCGAATATACGGCAGCGGAAAGAAGGCGCGCTCGCGCGGGTATGGCCGTTGCCATTCGTCCATCAGCAACTCCGGGGGGTGCGGCGCGTTCTTGAGCAAGTTGTCCGAGCGGTCGGCCTTGCCCTGCTCGATCTCCGCAATCTCCTTGCGAATTTCGATCATCGCGTCGCAGAACCGGTCAATCTCGACCTTTGATTCCGACTCAGTGGGTTCGACCATCATAGTTTCGGCGACCGGAAACGACATGGTCGGGGCATGATAGCCGTAGTCGACAAGGCGCTTTGCTATGTCTTCGGCAGTCACACCGCAGGTTTCCTTCAGGTCTCGCATATCGATAATGCACTCATGGGCGATGTGCCCACCAGGGCCGGTATAGACGACGGGGAAGTGGTCGTTCAGGCGATGGGCGATATAGTTGGCGCTGAGAATCGCGACCTTGGATGCCATGGTCAGGCCTTCAGCCCCCATCATGGCAATATAGGCCCAGGAAATCGGCAGGATCGATGCCGAGCCCCACGGTGCGGCGGACACCTGGCCAATGGTCTGCTGGTTGCCGGCAGCCGGGTTGACGCCATGCACCACGCTATGGTCGGGCAGGAAACGGGCCAAATGAGCCCCGACGCCAATCGGGCCGACGCCGGGCCCGCCGCCGCCGTGCGGAATGCAGAACGTCTTATGCAGGTTCATGTGGCACACGTCACCGCCGATTTCAGCTGGTCTGACCAGCCCGACCATGGCATTGAGGTTGGCGCCGTCGAGATAAACCTGGCCGCCATGTTCATGGATGGCGTTGCAGATTTCGCGGATCGCCTCTTCGAAAACGCCATGGGTCGACGGGTAGGTGATCATCAGCGCTGCGAGGCGATCGCTGTACTTTTCGGCCTTGGCCTTCAAGTCGGCGACATCGACATTGCCGGCATCGTCACACTGCACGACCACGACCTCAAGGCCGGCCATAATCGCCGATGCGGGATTGGTGCCGTGTGACGATCGCGGAATGAGGCAGATGTTGCGTTGATCGTCACCTCTGGATGCATGATAGTGCCGAATAGCCAACAATCCGGCATATTCACCCTGGCTGCCAGCATTGGGTTGGAGGGATACCGCATCGAAGCCGGTGATTTCGCAAAGCATGGCCTCCAGGTCATCAAACAGGTGCTGATAACCCTGGGCCTGCTCGAGTGGTGCAAAAGGATGCATCATTGCGAACTCCTTCCAGGTGATCGGGATCATCTGGGTGGTCGCATTGAGTTTCATCGTGCATGAACCAAGCGGGATCATCGAACGATCAAGCGTGACGTCCTTGGCCTGAAGCTGGCGCATGTAGCGCAGCATTTCGGTTTCGGAGTGGTAGAGCGAAAACACCGGATGGGTCAGGTATTCGCTCTTGCGCTGAATGGTGTCCGACAGGCACTCGCCGATCTGTTCATCAAGAGAATCAAGGTTGGGTGTCGTTGTGCCGGCACGCTGGAAACAGCTCAACAGGCGTTCGACCTCGGAGCGTCGGGTAGTCTCGTCAAAGGAGATGCCAAGGTGGTCGCCATCGACCACCCTCAGGTTGATGCGCTTTTCGCGGGCCTTTGCGGCGATGGCATGAGCCCGGCCGGGGGCGTGCACGGTGATGGTGTCGAAAAACTCCTTGGTGATCACCTCATAGCCATAGCTCTCGATGGCATGGGCACAAATTTCGGCAAAGCGATGGGCCCGGCGGGCGATTTTCAGGATACCCTTGGGACCATGATAAACCGCGAACATGCTGGCAATGACCGCCAATAGGACCTGGGCAGTGCATATGTTGCTGGTTGCCTTTTCGCGGCGAATGTGCTGCTCGCGGGTCTGCAACGCCATGCGCAATGCGCGCTTGCCGTTGGCGTCGATCGAAACACCGATGATCCGGCCCGGCAAGACCCTCTTGTGTTCTTCCCTGGTGGCAAAGAACGCAGCATGCGGCCCGCCGTAACCCATGGGCACCCCGAAACGTTGCGCCGAACCGATGGCAACATCCGCCCCCAACTCGCCCGGCGACGTCAAAAGCGCCAATGCAAGCAAATCGGTTGCCATGATCGCCAAAGCGTTGGCGCCGTGCAGCGATTTGACGAGCGCCCGGTAGTCGCGCACTGCACCGCTTGATCCGGGATAGGACAACAGCGCGGCGAACACCGCGTCAGGATTGAGGTCCTTGACCGGATCGCCGACGATCACCTCATAACCAAATGCGCTGGCGCGGGTGCGGATCACCGCAACTGTCTGCGGGTGGGTATCGGCATCGACGAAGAACGCGGATGTCTGCTTCTTGGAGATGCGTTTGGCCATAGCCATTGCTTCGGCAGCGGCGGTGCCTTCATCGAGCAGCGAGGCATTTGCCAGTTCAAAACCGGTCAGGTCGGAGACCATTTGCTGGTAGTTCAACAAGGCTTCGAGCCGGCCCTGGCTGACCTCGGCCTGATATGGGGTGTAAGCGGTGTACCAACCGGGGCTTTCCATCAACCGCCGCAGCACGACTTTGGGCGTCACGCAACCATAGTAGCCCATGCCGATCATCGTGGTGAATGCCTGATTGCGGCCAGCCATGCGGCGCAGATCCGACAGCGCGTTGCGTTCACTCAATGCAACGGGCAGATCAAGCGGGCGCGTTGTGCGAATCTGCTTGGGCACCACATCGTCAATGAATGCATCGAGCGAAGACGCTCCGAGGGCCTCAAGCATTGCGGAAACTTCATCCGACCTTGGACCGATATGACGGGGAATGAAGTTTGCTCCTGACTGGAGGTCAGTGAGGCGCGGACGCTTATCTGCCATGACTAGTGTTCCCTTTTTCGAATTTTCCGGCTGCCCAGGATTGCGGAAGAATGAGCCTCGGAGCGACGGCGCTAACTGTTTTCTTCAACGAATGCCTTGTAGCCAGCTTCGTCCATCGTAGCATCCAGTTCCGAGGTATCCGACAGCTTGATCTTGACAAACCAGGCCGAGCCTTCGGCGTCCTCATTGACCTTTGAGGGTTCGCCTTCCAGATCGCCGTTTGTTTCCACGATCTCGCCGGAGACCGGGGCGTAGACTTCACTTGCTGCTTTCACCGACTCCACGACAGCAGCTTCGTCACCCTTGGCAACGGTCTTGCCCACTTGCGGCAGTTCGACAAAGACAACATCGCCCAACTGCTCCTGAGCGTGATTGGTGACGCCAACCGTGGCGACGTCGCCGTCAACCGAAATCCATTCGTGGTCTTCTGTGTAGTAAACCTTGCTCATTTTTGTTTCCCTCTTGCAGTGAGCTGCTATTTGGCAGGATGAAGTCTAGCGCTTATAGCCCGGTGTGATAAATGGCATTTTCTCAACAATTGCAGGCAAGGATTTTCCGCGCACGACGAGGTCGACTTGCGTTCCCGGTTTGGCGGACGCGGTTTCGACATATCCCATGGCAACCGGGCCTTCGACTGAAGGTCCAAAACCGCCCGACGTTACAATTCCCAGTTCGGTGCCATCCTTGGCCGCAATGACGGTTCCCTGACGCGCCGGAGCCCGGCCTTCGAGCTTCAACCCAACCAGCTTGCGCGAGGTGCCCTCGGCGATCTCCTTTTGGACGCGCTCGGCGCCTGGAAATCCACCTTCCTGGCGGCGGCGTTTGCTGATCGACCAGATCAGGCCGGCTTCGATCGGGCTGGTGGTCTCGTCGATGTCATTGCCGTAAAGGCACAGGCCCGCTTCAAGCCTGAGGGAGTCTCGTGCACCTAGGCCAACTGGCTCAACCTCGCTGTGCGCCAGCAGAGCGTTCCACAGCGCCGGTGCATCGCTACCCAATACAGAGATCTCATAGCCATCTTCGCCGCTGTAACCGGAGCGGGAGACATAGATTGCGGCCGCTTGGCCGTTCAGCGTGCACGAAAACAGGTTGCCGCTCATGAAACTCAGTTCAGCGACGCCGGGCGCCAGTCGCTCCAATACCGCTTCGGCCTTGGGCCCCTGAAGTGCTATCAATGCCCATTCTGGCTTTTCCTCAAGCACCATGCCCTCAGGAAGATGCGCCCGGATGTGAGCGAAGTCTTCCTCCTTGCGTGATGCGTTTACGACGAGGTAGAGCCAGCCATCGATTTCCGGTGCGGCACTATGAGACACCATCAGGTCATCGAGAATGCCGCCGCGTTCGTTCAGGAGCTGCGTATACCTTTGGCGTCCCGGGGCAAGTGAGAGGATGTCACCCGGCACCAGCGTTTCCAGCACAGCGGCGGTGGTGGCGTGGTCCGGGCCCTTCAGCCAGGCCTGGCCCATGTGGGAGACATCGAACAGACCGGCGGAAGCGCGCGTTTGAACGTGCTCGGCCATGATCCCGGCGTACTGGACCGGCATTTCATAGCCGGTAAACGGCACCATTCGGGCCCTAAGGGCAACGTGACTATCATAAAGCGGGGTGCGCCTGAGGTCGGCGCCGTCGGTAGCCTGTCCGGACATATGATCCCTCCAGATTTGCCAAAGGTCGGGACAATCCGCAAAAACGGACTGGCCCCCTCTGTCATAAACCTGAGAGATTTCGCCAAACCCAACCGGGCCTCGGCTTACCCCCTTCGGTGAGCGGCCTTGCGGCAGCTGCTCTCCAGAGACGTGATCAACTGCGGTCCTGTGTGCCTGAGAGTTTCCGGGGCGGTTGCTCCTTCGGCGCCGGGCCGCTTCTTGCGGCCTGGACTCTCCCGCTGGGGATCGATGCACGTATAGTGCGCTAGCCCCAAAGTAGCCAGCAAAGCCAGTGTGTCAAGCTGACGCAGAACCAAAACCGACTGCCTTAACGGCGTAAACATCGGCGCCGACTTGACAAGGCACCCAGGCAACTTCCATCTACGTGCAAGATTCACAAACAGGACGCCGCGATGACCAGCACAGCCAGATCCCCCATGACCATTCTGCTCGCGGCGCCGCGCGGATTTTGTGCCGGTGTCGTACGGGCGATCGATATTGTCGAGCGGGCACTGGAGATATATGGCACGCCGGTCTATGTCCGCCACGAAATCGTGCACAACCGGTTTGTGGTCGAAGACCTCAAGGCCAAGGGCGCGGTCTTTGTCGAAGAACTCGATGAAGTTCCGGACGGCGATCATCCGGTGATTTTTTCCGCCCATGGTGTCCCAAAATCGGTACCGGCTGACGCAAAGGCGCGCAACCTTTTCTATCTTGATGCCACCTGCCCGCTGGTGTCCAAGGTTCATATGGAAGCCGCAAGACACCACACCGACGGTCTCGACATCGTCCTGATCGGCCATGCCGGACATCCGGAAGTGGTTGGCACGATGGGCCAATTGCCCGACAACGCGATCAGCTTGATCGAAACGGAAGACGATGCCCAGATGTTTGCGCCGAAAGATCCCTCGAACCTGGCTTACATCACCCAAACGACGCTTTCGGTCGATGATACAACCAGCATCATCAACATACTCAAAACACGGTTTCCCGACATCATCGGACCTCACAAGGAGGACATCTGCTACGCCACGACCAACCGCCAGGAGGTTGTGAAGCAGATCGCGCCGCGCTGCGACCTGCTGTTGGTTGTCGGCGCGCCCAACAGCTCGAATTCGCAACGGCTGGTGGAAGTCGCCAAGAAGAGTGGCTGCTCCCGATCGATGCTGGTCCAGCGCAGTGCCGATTTGGATTGGGAACAGATTGGGGTGCCCGCAACGGTCGGGATCACAGCCGGCGCCTCGGCACCTGAGGTATTGGTGGATGAAGTTGTCGAGGCTTTCAGGGGGCGTTTCGATGTCACGCTTGAAACCGTTCGCACGCGCGATGAGAACGTATCATTCAAGCTGCCGCGGCAACTGCGCCGGGCGGAGGACATCAGCGTCACTGCATGAGCGGGGAAACACGGGTTGAAATCTTTACCGATGGCGCCTGCTCAGGCAACCCCGGCCCGGGCGGCTGGGGCGCTATCTTGCGCCATGGCAGCACGGAAAAGGAACTTTCCGGCGGCAGCCCGTCTACGACCAACAACCGCATGGAACTGACCGCGGCCATCAGAGCGCTCGAGGCCCTAAGGCGACCGTGCAGGATCGATCTCTACACCGATTCATCCTACGTGAAGGACGGGATCACGCAATGGATCAAGCGCTGGCGCAGCAATGGCTGGAAGACGGCGCAGAAGAAGCCGGTGAAGAATGCCGAACTCTGGCAACAACTCGATGAGGCTCTCGCCAGGCATGAGATTTCCTGGCACTGGGTCAAGGGACACGCCGGACATGCAGAAAACGAGCGCGCCGATCTGCTCGCGCGCGAGGGCATGGAACCGTTCAAGAAGTCCCGCAGGAATGCGCGGTAGTCAGCCGAGAGCGGCCAGGATGTTTTCCGCGCCACTTTCTACCGCCTGGCTGGGCGCCTGTTCCTCGAACATCGCCTGAACTGTGCCGTCATCGACAATCATTGCATAGCGTTTTGAGCGCTCGCCCATGCCGAAGGCCGACGCGTCCATCTGCATGCCGATAGCGCGGGTGAAATCGCCATTGCCATCGGCAAGGAAGGAAATCTCGCCATCGACACCGCTTTGCCTGGCCCATGCGTCGAGTACGAAAACATCGTTGACTGATATGCAGCCGATCATGTCGACGCCCTTTGCCTTCAAGGCCTCCGCATTGGCGATGAAGCCTGGCAAATGGTGGGCATGGCAGGTCGGCGTAAAGGCGCCTGGAACCGCAAACAGCACCACCTTCTTGCCGGCGACAAGATCTCGCAGGTCTATCTGCGACGGACCTTCAGAGGTCATTGTGGTCACAATTGCCGAAGGCAGTTTATCGCCTGTTTTGATCACCATGTCCATTTTGCCCAATCCTCAACCATCTGATCACCCTACTCGGTCGTCATCTTGTAACTGATCGCTGCATCGGCGGTCGTGACGACGATTTCCAAGTCCTGATCTTTTAGTGCATTCGGCTGGTCTGCGCCATCGACAATCAGGCGATAGGTGCGCAGGCCGGAGGTCGCGCCGATCAATTCCGGTTGGCGGAAATAGGCCAATTCAGGCCCGCTTACGAAAATATCGGCATCTTCACCCGGCTCGACGCCGGAAACCGAAACTTCAAGGCTGGGCTTGACGCCGTCAGCTGCAAGGCTGGCCTGATGCACCTTGAGACGCTGATGGGTTGGCATCGGGACCTTGGCCACAAATTCATCGATCAAGGCGATGTCCGATGGCCGACCTCCCCTATTCGACAGTTGTATCGCCAGTTCGGCCTGACCCGGCACACAGATGTCATCGCACGCTGCGTAAAAGAGTTTCAACCGCAGATGGACCGGTTGCGCAACCTTGCTAGGTGTTACCGTGATCGGAAAAACCACATCGTGCTTGTAGCCGATGCTCTCGCCGGCCTGGTCGCGGTATCGCCGCGGTGTCGGCCAGAAAACCTCCACCGCGTGCAGATTTTCAGAGCCGGACCAATCGAAATCCGGCGGTATGCCAGCATCGCCGGGCACTTTCCAGTAGGTCTTCCAGTTGCCCGGTAGTTTGATCTGAAGACCGGCCTGCCACCGGCCACCGTTTTCGGCACCGTGGAGAAGGGCCACGGTGGAATGGCTGAATTGTTTGCGTTCGCCCAATTCGTCGGCGCGGGCAGAAACGGTCAGTCCCGCAAATAGGGTCAAACTGGCCAGCGCTTGTGCGACAAAGAGGTTCATTGGACAACCGAATGAGCAGGAACAGGACTTCATGTTACGCTTATGGCGGTAGCAATCCGTAAAGTCCGAATCACAATCGTGTCAGTGCAGACAACACAGAATGCTTGCGAGACCAAGAAGCAACTTTTTCCGAATGGCTTTATCGCCATGGTTTTCCGCGCTAGGATTGAGAGACGCTAAACTGGTGCACAAAGATGGACTCACCGCAATACCTTGAAGGGCAGATACTCATCGCGATGCCGGGCATTGGCGATCCGCGATTTGACCGATCGGTGGTTTTTGTGTGTGCGCATTCACCCGATGGTGCGATGGGGCTTGTGATCAACAAGACCGTTGCGGATGTGACGTTCGAGGACATGCTCAAGCGTCTCGACATCCTACCGGAAGACGACCAGATCAAGCTGCCTCCGCAAACCAGGGATTTTCATGTCCAGTTCGGTGGACCGGTAGAAACCGGGCGCGGCTTTGTGCTCCACACGACGGACTATTTCGTGGCCGACAGCACCCTGCCGATAGATGAGCAAATCGGCCTGACCGCCACGCTGGATGTCCTGCGGGCGATCGCCACCGGCGAAGGCCCACGCCATGCCCTGCTGGCGCTGGGATATTCCGGATGGGCTCCTGGCCAGCTTGAGCATGAAATCCAACAGAACGGATGGCTGCACTGCGAATCCGATGAGAGCCTGCTGTTCGATCTGGACATTGATCAACGCTATCAGGCCGCGCTTAAGAAAATCGGCATCGACCTGTCAATGCTCTCTTCTCAGGCGGGTCACGCCTAATTCCGGTTGGCGCGGGACGTGCCGGTTCGTCAGGAACTCTGTTTGCGCGCCCGGGTCTTGGCCGCCCGGCGCAATTTCTTGGCAAGCGGATTTTTCGCAACCCTCTTGCGCGCGGTCTTCTTCGCCGGTGTTGTCTTGGCAGTCTTGGTGCTGGTCGAAGTCTTAGCGTCCTCGCTCGACGCAGCTGGTGTTTTCTTCACTGCTTTGACGGGTTTGGATTTCTCGGCTGGACCTGTTTTTCCGGAAGTTTTGTCGGCATCATCCTTGCCATCTGCATCACAGGTCTTGGACGGATCTTGTTTCTCCGCCTTCGGCGTTGGGGCGTCTGTCTTTGCTTGCGCCGGCGGGTTTACGCGCGGTTGCACCGAGGTGGCTGGCTTTTGTGCGGGTGCACAGGACGCCTTCGCCGGTTCTGGTTCTGGTGGCTCCAGCTTTGACTCTAGCTCTGGTAACTCCTGCTTTGGCTCAGGCTCTGAATCCGGTTTGGAGGGTGACTGAATATCCGAGGCATCGCTTACCCGAGGCTCGATATCGCCAGCCGGCGGCTTGACCGAAGCTGTGGCGTCCGGCTCTTTCGCATCCGGGTCGCTCAAACCGGCGGCCGCGATATCGCGACTATCGCTCCTGGCGGGGATGGCGATCACTTCGTCATCTGCCGGCCATACGCTGTCGGCATGGCACGGACTGTCTTCGGCGGCACAGGCGCTGAGTTCGGACAGACTTATTGGGGAATCGGGTTCGAGGTTGAGTTGCATTTGGCGGGCAGCCGGCTGAGGCCGGCCGGTGGCGCCGGGCGTCGGGCCAGGTGCGCCGGCTGTCGAGGCTGAAGCATCGGGCGTGAATACCGTATCGGGCTGGCTGGCGCCACGCAGCATCTCCCAGGTCGCTGCGGCCTGTTTGCCATCGGTCTGCTGACTGTAGGGCACACTTCCCAAGGCCTCGATGACGTGCTGCGGACTGACCGGACCGCCAATGAAGAAGCCCTGGGCGAAATCGCATTCGAATTCTTGTAGCTGTTCGAGTTGGTCGGAATTCTCAACGCCTTCCACCACGACATCAAGCTCAAGATCGTGCGCCATCAAGATCAGCGATTCCAGAATGATCTCGGATTTCTCGGCATCCGCATCCGACTCAAGAAACTCACGGTCCAGCTTCAGGGTATCGAAAGGAAGCCTCCTGAGATTTGACAGTGCCGAATAGCCGGTGCCGAAATCGTCACATGCCAAACCGACGCCCAGGTCCTTGATTTGCTGCAGGATTTGCATCGACAGTTCGATGTTCTGCATGGCCAGGGTCTCGGTCAGTTCGAGTTTCAACGTTTGAGGCGCAATGCCTTCGCGGGTCAGTACGACCTTGACGTCATTGACGAGGGCGAAATCCAGCAATTGCTCAGAGGAAATGTTGACCGTGACGAACAACGGATCAGTGGGTCGGAAGGCGCGTTGCCATATCCCGAGCTGGCGGACGGCTTCGAGCAGGACGAAATGCCCAATGGGTTTGATCAGTCCGGTTTGCTCGGCAAACGGAATGAACGTGGCAGGTTCGCGCAAGCCATCAATCGGATGGTTCCAGCGCACAAGCGCTTCAAAGCCGGCGAGTTGGCCGTCGGGAATGCGTTGTATCGGTTGATAGAAAACAACGATCTCGCCACGTTCAACGGCTCCTTCGAGTTCATTTTCCAGAACCGTCCGGGCGACAGGATCGGCGCGCATGTCGGGCGTGAAGAACTGGATCATCTGCTGGCCGCGGCGCTTGGCTTCGTACAACGCCACTTCGGCATCCTTGAGGAGTTCGGCCGGAAGCTGGCGCGGGTCGCCAAGAAGCGCAATGCCCATGCTCGCGGTGACATAGACTTCCTGGGGACGGAGATTGACCGGTTGCGCAAGCGTATCGCGCAACTGTTCGCAAAACGCCCCGACCTCGCGCGCGTTGGCGGTATCCTCCAGCAGAACTGCAAACTGATTTCCCGGCAACCGGGCAAGCGTATCGCCCGGTGACAGGAATAGAGCAATGCGCCGGGCAGTGACGCTGAGCAGACTATCGCCGACCTCATGGCCCAATCTCTCATTCACACTGCGGAAGCGGTCCAGATCGATGACAACAACACATATGCGAGTGCCTGGAGCCTCCAGGCTTCGCTGAATGGCAGCACTCAGCCGGTCAATGAACAGGGCCCGGTTCGGCAGTCCGGTCACCCGGTCATGGACTGCGTCAACCAGGATACTATCCTCTGCGCGCTTTTGCGCGGTGATATCGCACAGCGTGCCGATCAAACGCGATGCACCATTAGCACCATTGATGGCGCGGGCGCGCAATTGATACCAGCGATAGGTACCGTCGGAGCGGCGCAAGCGGAAGCTTTGCCTGAAATGTCCGCGGCCGCGACGTTCGGCACTTTCGACCGCAGCAAAGTAAGCGGACTTGTCGGCGGGGTGCACCAGGCCAGCCCAGGCATTGATACCGCCAGCAGCGACGGAGCCATTCGGCACGCCCAGAGCGCGTTCCACTTCGGGGCCAATGTAAAGTTGATTGTTCTCGATGTTCCAGTCCCACACCGACATTTCCGAACCGGCCAGAGCCAGAGCCCGGCGGCCGGCATCCTGCATGAAGAAAGCAGACCCGATTGCATTGCCGAAAGCGACCGGCAGAAGCGAGAGCGCTATCGTGACCAGCACGAGCACCAGGCCAACGGTGGTGATCGGCAACAGGATCGAGGTTTGAACGAGTCCCATGCTGGCGACAGCGGCGATCGTTACCCAGGCAGAAAGCAGCAGGGCGGGCAACAGTCCGCTCTGGCTGCGCGCCGAGCCTTGGCTCCAATAATAAATCGTCACCAGAGTGCCGAAAACAGCTGTGGCCGCAAACGCCAACCGAGCCACGCCTTGGGCCTGTATAGGCACATAAAAGGCGGCGCCCAAAAGCGCGAGACTGGCCAGCAGGACACTCAGGAGCACGCCGTAGGCCACGAGAGACTTATGGCGCAATTCAAGATAGGTAAGGAAGGTGGCAGCAACGCCGGCCAACATCAGGGACTCCACCACCGCCCGCAACCCGGCGCGGCCGATCAGATCGCCAGCACTTTGCAGAGCGGCCGGAAGTGAGAAGGTGTTCATCATGATGAAGGCGATCGCGCTCCAGGAAAACAGCGCTGCTGCGGGGAACACCGCCTGGGGCTTGACGATGAAAAGGCAGGAAATACCTATCGCAATCAGCAACGTGATGCCCAGGACGACTCCACGGAAGAATGCGTGCTGCCTGGACTTGTCATCGAACGCGGCGCGGCGCCACAACCGTACATCGTCTATCGATTCACCCGGAAGTTCGATTGCGTAGGTAAGAGAAGCGCCCGGAGGCACGGTCAGAGCGATCGCGTCTACACTGGGCACCTGGAGCCGAACGGCCTTCAACGCTTCTGATACCTGAAGTCCGCGGATCTTGCTGCCTTCTGCGGCCGGCCAAAGCACGCCGGACCCGATGAACCCGGCATAGGGAATGGCGAGCACCAGATCCTGCTGCCGCAATTCCGTATTCTTCAATGAGAATACAACCCAGTTGACCTCTTCGGCATTCTGCTGCCGGGCCTGGAGCGACATCAGGCGCTTGCTGCCGTTGCTTCCCGGCGGCAATTCAATAACGGCTTTCGGGGTGGTGCTCTTTACCAGCTTGAGGACGGGAATCAGATCGATGCTCGGCGCCTTGAATGCGGCGCTGATAACATTGTCCTGTGCCGAAGCGGGCGCAAACGATGCGGCTACTGCGACCACAAGCACAAACAAACCAAATATTCGGCGCAATCGAATCATCTACGGCAAGTACCAAGCGCCCCCCGGCTGGAGCCTAGCGATGGGCAATGGCAAAGACAAGCTTCGGCCAAGACTTGCCAACGGTCGTCGGCGGGTGCGGCATTTCACAGTCTGACGTCGCGGCGCAGCAGCGCAAACAGAAGGTGATCCTGCCATCTGCCGTTGATCTTGAGATAATCTCTGGCCATGCCCTCCTCGCTGAAACCGCATTTACGCAGTAGTTTCTTTGACGGTTCGTTGGCAGGCAGGCAGGCAGCTTCGAGCCGGTTTAGGTTCAAGTCCTCGAAGACATAAGGCAGCAAAGCCCTTACACCATCGGCCATGTATCCCTGATTGGCGTGAGGTGCGCCGATCCAATACCCCAGCGAGCCGGCATAGGCCACACCACGCCGGATGTTCGAGACCGTCACTCCACCCAACAACTCGCCGGTCGCTGTCTCGAAAATGAAAAACGGATATGAAACATCATTTCGTATGTCGCGTGCATATCGCTTGATGCGATGCTTGAATGCCCCTCGGGTGAGGTCGTCATGCGGCCATAGCGGTTCCCACGGGGCCAGGAATTCACGGCTACGGGCGCGCAGATCGGACCACGCGGCATGATCGCTCAGCAAGGGAAAACGCAGATAAACCCTACCCGCCGTCAGTGACAGCCGCAATTCAGGCGGCGAGATGCTTCTCAAAAATGCCATGTCGCGCCATTGGGGATACTGAAGCCCCAATTTTCCTCATGAAATCACGCAAACCGTCTGGCGATTATATCGTAACTTTCCAGACTGGACAGGTCCCCTGTCGCACCCATCGCAGGCTTGTGGCCCGCAAACAGGTCCTGCGCCAGATCCTGGATCGCGCCGGTTTGCACGGCATCGATCTTTTCAAGTGTCTCGAAAACATCGGGCACCTCGCCAAATGCCTGGAACTGACGGGCGATTTGATCGGCCCGGCCCGACGCGCTTTCAAGGTTCATGACCATGGCCGCTTTCAGCTGTGCCTTAGCGCGATCCAGTTCGTCCTCGGCAATCCCGTCGCACAAGGACAAGGCAACGCTGCTTGAGACCGCCTGCAACTCCCTTGATTTTTCCGGCGAAGTTGCCGCGTAGATCGACATCAGCCCCGCATCGGCGTAGGCGGCGGCGAAGGCAAATACAGAATAACACAGGCCCCGGTTCTCCCGCACTTCCTGGAACAGCCTGGACGACATTCCACCTCCGAGAATGTTGGCCAGGAGCTGCGCGGTATAGATTTCCGGATCACGATAGCTCGGCGCAGGAAAGGACATGACGGAGTGGATTTGGTCGACCGGCTTGTGCTGTTTGGCGAGGCCGCCCTGAAACTTGGGGGCGACCCAGTAGATGCCCGGCCCTGCGTCAATCCCTGCGAACAAAGCTGTCACTTCTGCAACCAGTTCTTCGTGAGCCAGCTTGCCGGCGGCTGACACCACAAACCGCTCAGCGGTGTATTGCGAGCGGCGGTAGCCAGTGATGTCATCGGCGGTATGGGACATAACCCGGGTGGCCGTCCCCAGGATCGAACGGCCCAAAGGGTGCGTGCCGAACGCCGCCGATTGGGCCAGATCGAAGACAAGATCGTCGGGTGTGTCGTTTGCGGCCGCGATTTCCTGCAGAATCACATCCTTCTCACGTTCAAGCTCGCGTTCGTCGAACACCGGATCATTGAGGATATCAGCTATGATATCGAGCGCCAGGCGCCAATCGTCCTTGAGAACCCGCGCGTAGTACGTGGTCGTTTCCATTGCGGTCGAGGCATTGATCTCGCCACCGGCAGCTTCAATTTCTTCCGCGATCCGGCGGGCCGAGCGCCGGGTGGTTCCCTTGAAAGCCATATGCTCCAGCAAATGGGCAATGCCGTGTCCGCTTCGGGTTTCGTCGCGAGCACCGGCACGGACCCAAACGCCGAGCGCCACGGTCTCAAGATGTGGCATGCTGTCGGTGATGACATGCACGCCGTTATCGAGTTTTGTGATCCGGACCGTCATATGTGCTTTTGCGCCCTCATCCGGCCAGGCGGGCCTGGATATGGCCCTTCACGGCCTCAAAATCGTTCGCGACGATGTCAAAACGCTCCGGTTTTTCATGCAAGTCGACAAGGTGGGCCGGCAGACCCGGGCGCAGGCCGGATGCCGTTTCGACCGCGTCGGGAAATTTTGCCGGATGGGCCGTCGCCAACGTCACCATGGGAGATGAGTTTTGGGCCAACCTGCGGGCAACCGCGTACCCGACAGCTGAATGCGGATCAAGCAACTCACCGGTCTCGGCATGGGTCTGCTTGAGTGTTGCCGCCATCTCCTTTTCATCGCACCGCGCCGACGCGAACTGTGATTGCAGCGCGCTCAACGTTGCCGGGGGAACTGTGAATGCGCCCGATTGGCGCAGCCCCTGCATCATGACGGTGACGGCTTGCGGGTCCCTGTTGCCGGCATCATACAACAACCGTTCGAAATTGCTGGAAACCTGAATATCCATCGACGGACTGGACGTCGGCGTAACGCCTCGAACCTCATAGCGGCCGGTGGAGAATGCCCGGTGCAGGATATCGTTGATGTTGGTGGCGACGACCAGCTGATCGATCGGCAAACCCATTTGCCTGGCGATGTAGCCGGCAAAGATATCGCCGAAGTTTCCGGTCGGGACCGTGAAGCTGACCGCGCGGTCCGGGGCGCCCAATGCAAGCGCCGATGTCACATAATATACGATCTGGGGCATGATCCGGGCCCAGTTGATCGAATTCACCCCCGCCATGTTGTTGCGCTCGCGAAATGACCGGTCCCCGAACATTTCCTTGAGGAGTGCCTGGCAATCGTCGAATGTGCCTTCCAGGGCAATGTTGTGAACGTTCGCGCCTGCGACAGTGGTCATCTGGCGGCGCTGCACCTCGCTGACGCGTCCGTGCGGGTGGAGAATGAAGATCTCGCAGCGCGATGACGCGCGAAACGCCTCGATGGCGGCGCTGCCGGTATCGCCCGACGTCGCACCGATGATGGTCGCCCGTGTACCGCGCTTTTCCAGCGCCCAATTCATCATCCGCGCCAGCAGCTGCATCGCCACATCCTTGAACGCGAGAGTGGGGCCATGGAACAGCTCGAGCAGCCAATGGTTGGCGTCAAGCTGCTTCAGCGGGGTCACGGCGCGATGCGAGAACCGGGCATAGGCATCGCCGATCATGTCGCGCAGTGCTGGTTCCGGGATTTCGCCGTCGACAAATGGTTCCATAACCGCGAAAGCGACGTCGGCGTACGACTTGCCGCGCAAGGTTCTCAATTGATCCGTGGTGAAATGCGGCCAGGCCTGCGGAATGTACAACCCGCCGTCGCTCGCCAACCCGGCGATCAGAGCGCCTTCAAAGTCGGTGGCAGGTGCGGCACCACGCGTACTGACATATTTCATGGGATCGTCCTGATGATTGACGCGGCACTCTAGTCAGCGTTTTCAATCGAGTAAATATCGCTGCTCGAGATGGGCGCGAAAAGTTGCTGTGCCAAGGATCTGGCCTGTGGCCTGCTCGATCAGTTCAGGCGTCGAACAGATGCTCGCCTTGCGGTGAACGTTGTCGCGCAGCCAGATGTTCAACCTGCCGAAACGGCCGCGGGCAAGTTCAGTCAGAATGTCCGGTTCGGCAATGCATGCCGATCTGAACATCTGGGCAGCCGTGAGGGCACCCAATGTGTAACTGGGAAAATAGCCAAAGGCCCCGGACGGCCAGTGGATGTCCTGCAGACACCCGGTTGCGTCATCCCCCGGGGTAACGCCAAGCCGTTGGCGCATGCCTTCATTCCACGCCGCGGGCAAGTCTGAAACCTTCATGCTTCCATCGATCAGGGCGCGTTCCAATTCGTAGCGCAGCATGATGTGGAGCGGGTAGGTCACCTCATCTGCGTCAACCCTGATCAGGCTCGGCGCGACGTTGCGGTACAGGGCCGTGATATTTGTTCCATCCCACTGCGGACCACTGGCCTCGAACGACACGCGCAGCTCTGCGGATAGCCAGCCGAGAAACTCTTTTGAACGCGCGGCCTGCATTTCGTACAGCAAGGACTGGCTTTCATGCACGGTCATGCCGCGCGCCCTGCCAACCGGCTGATCCACCCATTCAAGCGGCAAGCCACGCTCATAGAGCGCATGGCCGGTCTCGTGGATCACCGCCATGAGACTAGAGGTGAAATCTTGCGTGTCGTAGCGGGTGGTGATGCGGCAGTCTTCCGGGACGCCCCCGGAGAAAGGGTGGTGGCTGGTGTCGAGGCGGCCGTGGGTGAAGTCGAAACCGATACGCTGCATGAGCGCTCGGGCCAGTTGCTCCTGAGCCTTGACGGGAAATGGGCCCGTGGGCAGAACCGGTTTTGTTACAGAGGCCTGCTTGTCCATGATCCGCAGCACCAGATCGGGCAGGAAAGCCTGCAACTCGCCGAACAGGCGATCGATTTCTGCGACCCGGCTGCCAGGGTCGTAAAGATCGACAAGTGCCTCGTACGGTGTGACGCCCAAGGCATCAGCGCGGGCGGCAGCGCTTTCACGCACCAGCGAAACAAGCTCCGTCAGCTTCGGCGAGAGGGCTGCAAAATCGTTGTCGGCGCGGGCACTCCGCCAGGTGATTTCGCACTTCGCCGAGGCATGCGACAAGGCTTCGACGAGACTGGCCGGCACGGCACAGGCGTGTATGCGCACCCGATGCATCTCGTTCAGGTTTGCACGCTGCATCGAGGTCAACTCGCCAGCAGCAGCCGTGGCGCGGTCGAGCAGTCCGCCGGTTTCCGGCGCAGTCAAAATGTCATGTTGCAGGACGGACAGAACAGCCAGCTGGCGCGACCGAACCGGCGCCCCGCCGGCCGGCATCATGGTCGCCTGATCCCACGACAGCATGGACTGGGCACCGGATATTGCCGACATTCTGGCAAATCGATCCTGCAGTTCGGTGTAGGCCGCGCTCATCACCGGTCGCTCCGCTTGCGCCGGGTGCGAATGAAGACCACGGACATCACGGCCAGCACCACGGCCAGCGCGAACCAGGTGATGGCGTATTGCAGGTGAGAGTTGGGCAAACTCGTTTCCAGCGGGTCGACAATCGGCAAATCACCATCACCGGGCTCACCGCCGGGTTCGATCTGAAGATAAACGGCAAGCATGCTGGCGTATTGATCGGGCGGCAGGACACCCAGATCTTCCGGCAAGGTGCGGTTCATCGCCATGAGATCGTAGGAATACCAGCTATTGTTGGTAGGATCATTGTCGGGAACAAACAGACCGGGACTTGCGGCCCTCACTCTGACATAGCCGGCGATTTCGATGGGGTCCGGCCATTGTCCGCGCGGCTTGGTCTTCAGTTCCACCGGCAGATCACCGACCTGGACCGATTCCGGACGCCGGCTCGCGTCTTTGCGGGCATCGGGTACAAACCCACGATCGACCAGCACAATGAAACGCCCGGGGATCACAAACGGCGTTACCACTTTCCAACCAATCTCGCCCTTGCGTAGCGCATAGACATGACGTTCAAGGTCGTGGCGATAGTAGCCTGTGGCAGTGGTGCGCAGCAAATCGACGTCGAAACCATTTTCAATACCGGCTTCGATATCGTTCAGCGATACCGGTTCAGACGCCGCGGCTTGTTCATGGAGTGAAATCAGACGTTGTTTCCATTCCAGCCGCTTGAGCTGCCATGCACCCAGCGAAATCAACACGGCAATGCCGGCGAGCGAAAGTGCGGCCAGTAGTGCGTTGCTCTTGCGCATTGCCGCCTCTCGCTAGCCGTTCCGACTGGAATCGGCTTTGGCCTTGGTCTTGTATTGCTGACAGACCAGGATCCCCTTGATCGGGCGCAGCAGGACAAGCGGCAGAACGACGGCGAGCGGAATGGCGACGAGAGCATGCACCCAATAAGACGGGCGCCACATGACCTCGACCCACAGAGCGCCACCGACGGCGGCGAACCCGGTGAGCAACATGACGAACCATGCGGCACCATCGCCAGCGTCGGCAAAACCGTAACTCAATCCGCAACTTCTGCAACTGTCGGAAAGCTTGAGGTAACCGGCAAACAGCTTGCCGCGGCCACAGCGGGGGCACTTGCCGGCCATGCCGGCCTTCACCGGTGAAACGTCCGGATAGTATTGCGAGTGGGGCATGTCGTCGTCCGATTGCCTAAAGAAAAAGCGCTCCGGCTGCGGGGCCGGAGCGCATTGAACGCGTTAAGCCTGGCAGCGTCTAGTGAATTGTCGCACCGACCGACCCCCACACGTAAATGCAGGCAAACAGGAACAGCCAGATGACATCAACAAAGTGCCAGTACCATGCGGCAGCTTCGAAGCCGAAATGGCGCTCCGGTGAGAAATGACCGGCCATGGCGCGGAACAGGCAGACGATCAGGAAGATCGTGCCGACAATCACATGGAAACCATGGAAACCGGTGGCCATGAAGAATGTCGAGCCATAGATGTTGCCGCCATTGTCGATATTGAAGGCAAATGCTGCGTGGCCATATTCGTAACCCTGAACAGCGGTGAAGATGAGGCCGAGGGCAACGGTCAAGGTCAACCCCCAGACCAGACCCTTGCGGTCGTTGTGCAAAAGCGCGTGATGGGCCCAGGTGACCGTTGTGCCGGAGGTCAGGAGAATGAGCGTATTCAGCAGCGGCAGGTGCCATGGGTCGAAAACGGTAACGCTTGTCGGAGGCCATGCGGCACCCGTGACAGCGACGCGTGCCGCCTGAATAGCCTCGTCTGAATAAAGCGCGGCATCGAAATATGCCCAGAACCAGGCGACGAAAAACATGACCTCGGAAGCGATGAACATGATCATGCCGTAGCGCAGATGGAGCTGAACCACCGCAGTATGATCACCGGCATCGCCTTCATGAACGACGTCGCGCCACCACATGAACATGGTGTACAGAACAATCGCTGTGCCGATCAGAAAAACCCACGGATTAGCCCAGTTCGAACCGGCAACAAGGAACTCTCCGGATTCTTCCGCGCCCCGGTTGTACCAGCGCATGAACATGATGCCGCCAAGCGCCATCAAGAAGGCGCCGATCGAACCTAACGCGGGCCAAGGGCTGGGGTTAACCAGATGGTAATCGTGATTTTTTGCGTGGCTATCCGCCATTTCCCCTACTCCATCTTCTTTGCATCGGCTGTCCTGCAGCCAGTTGGGTCCGTCTAGTTGATCTGACTGCGCTCACCTGACGGCGTCGCTACGATGTCGGTCTCACTGTCCCTCTCGGCGGGATAAAAAGTATAGGACAAGGTAATTGTCCGCAGTGCCTTGAGGTCGGGATCACTGTCGATATCTGGATCGACGAAATAGACCACCGGCATGTCGACAGATTGCCCGGGCTTTAGGGTCTGCTCGGTGAAACAGAAGCATTCCACCTTGGAGAAATAGGCGCCGGCACGCGGTGGCGAGACATTGAACGTTGCGGTTCCGGTCAACGTTTCTGATGATGTGTTGGTGGCGCGGTAGAAGGCCATGGCCTGTTCGCCGACCTTCACTTCGGCCTGTTTCTGCGCCGGCTCGAACGTCCAGGCCAAAGCAGAAGAGGTGTTGGCGTCAAAGCGCACGGTCATGACGCGCTCGATAACAGTGTCCTGGGGCGGTGCATCGGCTCGCTGGGTCGTGCCGCCATAGCCGGTCACCTGGCAAAAGATCCGATACAGCGGCACGGCTGCATAAGACATGCCGATCATTCCGACAACGACCGCCAGGCACAACACGGCCACGCGGCCGTTTGCTGGAGTGGTGTTGTCAGTCTTCGGCACGATCTCTGTCCCCTACAATCCGGCGCCGGCATTGTCGGTCAGACGCACGACGGTGGTTATGAAGAACAGCCCGGCAAGCACGGCCAGGGCAATGCCAATCACCACCGAGCGCTTGCGGCGCACGGCGAGTTCTTCCTCACTCCAATCATGTTTCTCCATCGCCGCCATTTCCTAAAGACCCAGTTGGTGAAATCCCGGCAGGGCGAGAAAGTGTTCGACCAGCAGAACAGCAAATACCGAGAACAGGTACACAATCGAGTAGCGAAACAGTTTTTTTGACGCTCTTTGAGCGACTTCGCCGTCGCGGTGGACATACACGTTCCATGCGCGCCAGACGAACCCCAATGTCAAAACGAGACTGACGACAGTGTATACCACACCCGCCGCGCCAAGGGCCGGCAAGGCCAGAACAATTGGCAACATCAATACGGCATAGATGAGAATCTGCTTGCGGGTCTCGTCGGGACCGGCCACCACGGGCATCATCGGGATACCGGCACGCTGGTAATCCTCGCAGCGAAACAAGGCCAGGGCCCAAAAATGCGGCGGGGTCCACATGAAAATAATGGCAAACAACGCCACCGAAGCGAGATCGATCGATCCGGTCACGGCGGCCCAGCCGACCATCGGCGGGAATGCACCTGCCGCACCGCCAATGACGATGTTCTGCGGTGTCGAACGCTTCAACCACATGGTGTAGATGACGGCGTAAAAGAAAATCGTAAAGGCCAGCAACGCAGCGGACACCCAATTCACCAGGATGCCCAGGACAACGACCGAACCGACTGCCAGGACCAACCCGAAGGCAAGAGCATCTCCGGCGGCGACGCGACCCGACGGCACCGGGCGCCTGGCCGTGCGTTGCATCTTGGCGTCGATGTCGGCATCGTACCACATGTTGAGGGCACCGGATGCTCCGGCGCCGACGGCGATGCAAAGCAGTGCAACCGCGCCTATCCACGGATGAACGCTTCCCGGTGCCACGGCGATCCCGACGAATGCTGTGAACACCACCAGTGACATCACCCGCGGCTTGAGCAGAGCGAAGAAGTCAGATACCTCACCGCCGCCGGGCAGCACAGACGGGCCGGAGGTCGAGGACGTTTGAATATTTGCGCTGATATCTGTCATGACCGGATCGGTTCGGCGCCGGTCTCACAAAAGTGGTGACCGGCGCCAGGTTGAAGATGCCTATTTGATTTTGGGCAAAGTGTTGAACTGATGGAACGGGGGCGGCGATGACAGCGTCCACTCCAGTGTGTCCGCGTGCTCGCCCCAGGGATTGTCACCAGCAACGCGTTTCTTGGAGAACGCCTCATACATTCCGTAAAGAAACGTCAGCATGCCCAGTATCTGGATATATGCGCCCCACGACGACACGGCATTCCAGCCGGCAAAGGCATCGGGGTAGTCGACATAGCGCCGCGGCATGCCAGCCAACCCAAGAAAATGCTGCGGAAAGAAAAGCAGGTTCACACCAATGAAGGTGATCCAGAAGTGGGCCCGAGCAATCGTCGAGTTGTACATATAACCGGTTATCTTCGGGAACCAGAAATACCAGCCGGAGAAGATCGCGAACACCGCGCCGAGCGACAGTACATAGTGGAAGTGTGCCACAACATAATAGGTATCATGCAAGGCGCGGTCGATGCCGGCATTTGCCAAGACGACACCGGTGACGCCCCCAACGGTAAACAGGAAAATGAAACCTACCGCCCACAGCATCGGCGTGCGCAGTTCAATCGAACCGCCCCACATGGTGGCGATCCAGGAGAAGATCTTCACACCGGTCGGTACGGCGATGACCATCGTGGCGGCTACGAAGTAAGCCTGGGTGTCGAGGGTCAGGCCGACGGTGTACATGTGGTGGGCCCAGACGATGAAACCGACGATGCCGATCGCGACCATGGCGTAGGCCATGCCGAGATATCCAAAGACCGGTTTTTTCGAGAATGTCGAAACGACCTGCGAGATGATGCCGAAGCCGGGAAGGATCAGAATGTAGACCTCGGGATGGGCAAAGAACCAGAACAGATGCTGGAACAGGATCGGATCGCCGCCGCCTTCAGCGGAAAAGAAGCTGGTTCCGAAATTGCGGTCGGTCAGCAACATGGTGATCGCGCCAGCCAGCACAGGCAGCGACAACAGCAACAGAAATACTGTGACCAGGATCGACCAGACGAACAGCGGCATCTTGTGCATGGTCATGCCGGGTGCGCGCATGTTGAAGATGGTGGTGATGAAGTTGATGGCGCCGAGGATAGAAGACGCGCCGGCCAAATGCAGCGAAAGAATTGCAAAATCCATTGCCGGGCCGGGCTGTCCGGTGGTCGACAGCGGTGCATAGACGGTCCAGCCGCCGCCAGTGCCCAAGCTACCGACAGGACCAGCCATGAACATCGAGAGCACAAGCAACAACAGCGCTGCGGGCAACAGCCAGAACGAAATGTTGTTCATGCGCGGGAACGCCATGTCCGGCGCACCGATCATCAGCGGCACGAACCAGTTGCCGAAACCGCCGATCAGCGCCGGCATAACCATGAAAAACACCATGATCAGGCCGTGAGCGGTGGTGAATACATTGTAAAGATGCTTGGCGGCGTCAGTCGGATCATCGGCCTGCATGATGTATTCGGCGATCCACGGGAAAAACTGCAGTCCGGGCTCATGCAGCTCGATCCGCATCGCTCCCGACATGGCACTGCCGATGATCCCGGCGATGATCGCGAAGATCAGGTACATCGTGCCGATGTCTTTGTGGTTGGTCGAATAGACGAACCTCTTCCACCCGGTCGGGGTGTGGTGGTCGTCGTGTGCTGCTGCGTGTGCCATATTCTTATGACCCCTGTTTTCCCATTGTGCCGGCCTGGGCGACGGATGCCGCTGGCGGGCTAGAACAAATGCCTTCAGTCAACTAATCAGCCGTGGCGGCGATCGTCCTGGTTTCCGACATGCGGGCAAAAATCATCTTGTTGGCCTCGTCGAGATCGCTAGCGGCCCTGTCTACCCATGCGGCGAAGTTTTCCTTGGACACAACCCGAACCTCGATTGGCATGTAGGCATGGTCCTTGCCGCACAGTTCTGAGCACTGGCCGTAGTAAATGCCTTCCTTTTCGACCTTGAACCAAATCTCATTCAGGCGGCCGGGAATCGCATCAATCTTCGAACCAAAGGAGGGAATTGCCCAGGCGTGAATAACGCCGTCGGGTGCGGCCGTAACAATCATTCTCACGGTCGTATCGACCGGTACAACAACCGGATTATCGGTCGCCAGCAGGCGCGGTGTATCGGGCTGGGTCTTGCGGCGTTCGGTAAGGTCATCGCCGGCAAGAATTGTCGCGGAAAAGTTGATCTCGGCATTGTCGGGATAATCGTACTCCCAATACCACTGGTGACCGGTGGCCTTGATCGTCATCTCGGCTTCAGGGATCTCGCGCTGCAAGAAAAGCAGCCGAAACGACGGAATCGCTATGACAATCAGGATCAGCACCGGAACAACCGTCCAGACAACCTCGATCATCGTGTTGTGGGTCGTTTTAGACGGAGTGGGGTTGGCCTTGGCATTGAATTTCACCAAGACAATGATCAGCAAGGCGAGCACAAAAAGCGAGATCAGGGTGATCAACCACAACAAAAAGGTGTGGAAGCTCTGCATGTTGTGGGCAACCGGAGTGACGGCCTGTTGCAGGCCCATCTGGTAGTCGACCGGTTGTCCAATTCCGGCAGCCATGACCGGGCCGACATTCAAAACCGAGATGACCGCTGTCGCGATCAGAGCCTTAAGGCAGCGCATCTATCGCCCCTCTCCTGTTGAAACCCACACCGAAACGCTCGACGGACCCGCATCACCAAAAATCCGGTGTGCGTCGTGTCAAAGCAATTCATAGCCCCATCGTCAATACCCCGAACGTGTCTTGTGTCGGTCATTGTTGATGAGGTGGATACCTGTGAACCACAAACCATGCGCAGCCGCAATGCTGCAATAGCGCGGCAAAGTTTCGCGCCACAGCCGGTCCGTGTGACACAATTTGACCGAACGGGCCGATTCCTGCCGCATTTGTACCGTTCAAGTTGCGCCCGCCTGGCGGTGTTATCGACCTGGTCAGACGCCCTTAACCGTGCGCAGTGCCGGTAAACAGGGACAGGACGGGTTTGACACAGCGGGCCAGACTTGAGATAGGGTTCCTCGACGCACAGGAATCGCCATCCGGATCCTACTCCGGTGCAGTGTTGATGGAGAATCGGATTGAGCATTTTCGACCGTAGCAACTTTACTCGCGCGCTTGTTGCATCGTTTCTAACGGGCAGTATGTGTCTTCTCACCTGGGGCAGCGCCAATGCGCAATCACAGGCGCCGCAGCAAGCCATCAAACAGTTCGGTCCACGGGTCAATCAACTGGCTCGACCTGGCAATGGGGCGAATGCACCGAAGCAGAAGGTCGTGTTCGAACAGGGCGATTGGAAGGTGTCGTGCGAGGAAAAGCCAGCCGACGCAAAGTCGGATGCGCAGGAATCCTGCGGTATGATTCAAACCGCGACTCACCCTGAGCGCAAGAACGTCGCCTTGACCCTGGTGCTGGTCAAGAGTGTCCAGAACGAAAAGCCGGTGACCATGATGCGGGTGCTGGCGCCGATCGGCGTATTTCTTCCCACCGGCGTCGCCTTGGAAATCGATGGTAATGCTGTTGGCCGGGTGCCGTTCACCCGTTGCCTGCCGCAGGTTTGCGTGGCCTTCGCGGAAGCCTCACCTCCTACTCTTGAAAAACTCAAGAAAGGCGGCAAGGCGAAGTTCATCATCTACGAAGCGCCGGGGTTGGGTATCGGCCTCGATCTCTCGCTCAAGGGGTTCACGGCCTCGTTCACCGAGCTGCAAAAGCACTGAGTTGGACTCTGACATGCCGGACGCAAGTATTTTCTTTGACAGTTCGGAGTTGGACCTGACTGCCACGCAGCGCACGCTGGACGATGCACTGGCGGGTTGCGACGATGGCGAGTTGTTCCTTGAGTACAATCAATCCGAGTCCCTGTTATTCGACGATGGCAAACTGAAGAACGCCAGTTTCGATACGCGCCAGGGATTTGGCCTGCGGGCGGTGAGTGGCGAAACGGCCGCCTACGCCCACGCCAGCGAATTGTCGAAAGAGGCGATCGAGCGGGCCGCCAAATCGGTGTCCGCAGTGCGTGGCGGACATAGCGGAACAATGTCCACTGCGCCGGTGGGCACCAACCGCAAACTCTATCTGCCCGACAATCCGATCGACGGGATGGCGTTTGCCGCCAAGGTTGCGCTGTTGCAGGATGTCGACAGCTACACGCGCGCTTTGGACAGCAGGGTGACCCAGGTATCGGTATCGCTGCACGGCATATGGCAGAATGTCGAAATCCTCCGCGTCGGCGGTTTCAGTGTACGTGATGTCCGGCCGCTGGTCAGATTCAACGTTTCGGTGGTGACCGCCAGCGGAACCTCGCAAGGGACCGGCCATTACGGCATTGGCGGTCGGCAGACCTACGAGGAATTCCTGAACACGCAAAGTTGGCAGAGCGTCGCCGACGAGGCGTTGAGGCAAAGCCTGGTATCGCTCGAGGCCGAACCGGCACCGGCAGGCGAAATGGACGTGGTTCTCGGCCCCGGATGGCCGGGCATCTTGCTTCATGAAGCGGTCGGCCACGGACTTGAAGGCGACTTCAACCGCAAAAAGACCGGAGCTTTTGCCGGGTTGATGGGCGAGCGCATCGCCGCTGCGGGCGTCACCGTGGTTGATGATGGCACCATCTCAGCGCGGCGCGGCAGCCTGTCGATCGACGATGAAGGCACGCCGACCAATTGCACGACCCTGATTGAAGACGGCATTCTGGTCGGCTTCATGCAAGACCGTCTCAATGCGCGACTGATGAACGTTTCGCCAACGGGTAACGGCAGGCGCCAATCGTTTGCCCACAGTCCGATGCCGCGCATGACCAATACCTACATGCTTTCCGGCGACAAGGAACCAGAGGAAATACTGTCGTCGGTCGACAACGGGCTCTATGCCGTTTCTTTCGGCGGCGGACAGGTCGATATCACCAGCGGGAATTTCGTCTTCTCGTGCACCGAAGCCTACAAAGTGGAGAATGGTAAGATCGGGGCGCCGGTGAAAGGGGCGACGTTGATCGGCAATGGTGCCGATGCGATGATGCGGGTTTCGATGATCGGCAACGACATGGAACTCGATCCGGGGATCGGCACCTGCGGCAAGGCCGGGCAAGGCGTGCCCGTCGGCGTCGGGCAACCAACAATGAGGATCGACAGAATTACCGTCGGAGGCACCGCTACCGGCTGACCGCCATGAGCCGCGGTGTTCGCTGGACGATGAACGGATGCGATGAGACCAGACACTTTCATCTTCGACATGGACGGTGTGCTGTGCGACTACGACCTGCATAAGAGATTGCGGGCCCTGCAGGCAATGACCGGAATACCGGCGCAGCAGATCCATAACCGGGTTTGGGGATCGGGTTTCGAAGACCAGGCGGATATCGGCACCTATCAGGACAGCGACAGTTATCTGGACGCGTTTTGTCAGCATCTGCAACATCGGATCACCCGGCAAGAGTGGATCGAGGCAAGGGCCGCGTCGATGACGGCTTATGAGGACGTCCTGGAGGCTGCCGAGCACCTCGGCCAAAATGACAAGATTGCGGTCCTGACCAACAACGTCCCGTTGCTGAAGGATACTCTGGAGGTCGTGTTTCCGCGCGTTGTCGATGTGTTCGGGGCGAAGATATTCTTTTCCTGCGATATGGCCATCGGCAAGCCTGATCCGGAAATTTACCGCCGCACGGCGGCACTGTGCGGGTCTTCCGTCGAAGATTGCCTGTTCACCGACGACAAATTGGAGAATGTGGAAGGCGCCATAACCGCCGGCATGCAAGGCATCCACTTCACCGATGCGCGTTCGTTTTTACAGAAACTCCGCTCGACCGGGACATACCTGGCCTGAGGTTCTGCCGGCAAGTTGCCGCTTAACAATCGCGCAAAATCTTCCGGAGCCGTGCTAAGAGCTAGCGCAAGACTCACCCTTCCCAATCAAT
>JAHEJE010000116.1 GCA_024639035.1 Alphaproteobacteria bacterium | reverse complement strand
CAACTGCTCATGAAGCTGCAACAGCCGCGTTGCCAGATCGGCCTTGGCATCCGACGTCAAAGTCCCATCCGCCACATAAGACAACCGCGACCCTTCAGCCGCCACAACGCCCCACCCGGTGCGGCGCAAACCTGGATCAATTCCGATGATGCGAATCGCGTTTGGCATCAATACTTGCTTGCTTGTCCGCGAGCAGAAACAAAGCCGCGAAAATTCAGTCGCAATGTCCGCTTTTCCGAATTGTTTAAATCGCGACCGATAGACTGTCTGCACCGCGCCAGCAATTTGCCATCGAACTCCGGTGGTACGTCCGCCCGGTGCTCCCAATGGGTAATGAGCGCGTGCACATCATTTGTGTCCAACTCATCGGCAAGTTCCCGAGCAGATTCCTCGAAGATCGCATCGCCTTCATCGGTGGAAACATTCGTAACGCGCTCGCGCTTCGGTGGTTCGCGGTACGTTAAGAATTGCCACACACAATCAGCATCTAATTCCGATGTTGTGTCCGCTTCAAACATCAACTGCTTGGATTGTGAACCTCGCGAGGGCACAATTCCCAAGAGATGCACTCGAACACCGAGGCTTTGCGCAATGTGCACGCCAACTCGCACATCCTCATCGCCAGACAACAAGACGGCATCACTGATCGCCGAGTTACGCGCCAGTTCGACCATGTCGGTGACAATCAGGGAATCTACACCTTTTTGCTGTCCCTGACTGTTAATGAACCCCAGCCGCAGTTTTATGTCGTCCAGATCAGCCAAGGACTCCTGATCAAGAGTCAAACCCGACGATGCCAGCGCTCCGTCATACCAATAGATACGCAGCAGTTCACATCCTGGGCTCTTCTCAAGCGCAAACTCGATCAATGCTTTGCGAACTAAGGCGCAGTTAAGTTCGACAGTTGTTCTGGGTTTCTTGGAGCCGGTCAGCGCCGTCGAGCCTTGAGCAAAAAGGTAACCAGCATCGACAAAAACAGCGACTCGCCCCATCTGCGTTCCCCGCAAAAAAGTAAAGGCCCCCGCAGGGGCCTTGTTGTAACCCGCCGCACCAATTTAACGTAGCTTGGCGCTTGAGGTATAGCAAATATAGGACATTTCCTACTAACAATCAATAAACGTCTTTACATGCATTGACATGTCAATGGCGTTCAATCGTTCAACCTTCAAGCCGCTGTCAGCTTGGCCATGACCTCTTCTGAAATCTCGAAGTTGGAATAGACATTCTGGATGTCGTCGTCGTCATCCAGCGCATCGACCAGCTTCATCAGCGTGCCGGCTTTTTCCTCATCCACGTCTGTCGAGGTCTGCGGCTTCCACACCGGGTTGACGCTCTCGGGCTCGCCGAGATCGCGCTCCAGCGCCGAGGCCACCTCGCCCAGCGCCTCGAACGCGCAGGTGATGACATGGCCGTTGCCGTCCGACACCACATCATCCGCTCCCGCCTCGATTGCCGCCATCAGCACCGTGTCGGCGTCACCCGCCTCCGGCTTGTAGGCAACCTCGCCGACCCGGTCGAACATGAACGACACCGAGCCGGTCTCGCCTAGGTTGCCGCCGTACTTGGAAAACGTCGAGCGCACCGTCGAGGCCGTCCGGTTGCGGTTGTCGGTCAGCGCCTCGACGATCACCGCCACGCCGCCGGGACCATAGCCTTCATAGCGGATTTCCTCGTAGTCGGCCTCATCGCCGCCCTGCGACTTGTTGATCGCCCGCTGGATATTGTCCTTCGGCATCGACTGCGACTTGGCGTTCTGCACCGCCAGGCGAAGGCGCGGGTTGGAATCGACATCCGGCCCGCCGTGCTTGGCCGCCACCGTGATCTCTTTCGACAGTTTGGAAAACAGCTTGGAGCGCACCGCGTCCTGGCGCCCCTTGCGGTGCATGATGTTCTTGAATTGTGAATGGCCTGCCATGGATCGCTCTCGTCGAATGCCTGCGGTCAGCAGCTTTAACCCGGATATGTCCGCGTTCTATCGTGACAACCGCGCCCAAGTCCAGTCCTGCAAAATCCTCGCGGCGTTAACCTTTCCGTTTAACCCGCCATTAAACCTTCCGGCACACACTCCACGGCAAGGTAATGCGTAGCACGAGGGATCACCGCGATGAGCGACAAGACGCAAGCTTGGGATGAACATGCAGCGGCCGCGCACGGATTGGCCGTCACCGCCGGCACCAGCGCCCTCAACAGGGTTCTCGATCAATCCGCCTACGCCGACCCGCTGTCAGCCATGCGCAACATCACCCGTCTGCTGGAGAAGGCCGAAAAGGCGACGACCTGCATGGTGATCGCTCAAAAGGCAGAAGCCGACGGCGACAAAGAACTCGCCGAACGCAGCTGGGCTCACGCCCTCAACACCATGAACATTCTCGCCGTCGAGGCTTCGCTGCCGACAGCCGAGCGCAATGGTGACCTGATGCGGGTCAACGAACAGGCGTTCGCATCCTAGGGTCCTGACCCTAGAAATCGGGCCAGGCCGGGGCCAGTCGGCCACCGACCCGCAGCGGCGCAATTGATTGCGCCAGCCCGGTGCCGTCATCGGTCTCCACGAGAACCGCGCTTAGCGTCGCCTCACCGTCGGCCGGCGCATAGCGGCCTGTCGGTATCTTGCGCAGAAACCGGTTGAGCGGTTCCTCCTTGTCCATTCCGATGACCGAATTGTAGTCGCCGCACATACCGGCATCGCTCATGTAGGCTGTGCCGCCCGGCAGGATCTGGTGATCGCTGGTCGGGACGTGGGTATGCGTGCCGACCACAAGGCTGGCCCGGCCGTCGGCGAAGTGCCCCATCGCCATCTTCTCCGATGTCGCCTCGGCATGCATGTCGATGACGACCGCATCGCAGTCTACACTGAGGGCGCAGGCGCTCAGCTCGCGCTCGACGGCGGCAAACGGATCGTCGAGCGGGTTCATCATCACCCGGCCCATGACATTCATCACCAAAACCTGTCCGCCGTTTCTTGCCGCAAACAGACCGGCGCCATTGCCCGGCGTGCCGGTTGGGTAGTTGACCGGCCGCAGCAGAGCCGGTGTCCGCTCGATGAACACCAGCGCTTCCTTTTGATCCCAGGCATGATTGCCGAGCGTCACCACATCGCTGCCGGCATCGAGCAGTTCGTCAAAGATGGCCTCGGTGATGCCGAAGCCGCCGGCCGCGTTCTCGCCGTTGACGATCACCAGGTCCGCGCCGAGGTGCTCCCGGATGTCCGCCACGCTTTCCAGATACAGGTCGCGCCCGCACCGCCCGACAATATCTCCAAAGAACAACAGGCGCATAGAGATTCAGGCCTGTTTCGGCACAAAATATTCTTGCTCGGTCAGAACGGCATCGAGCGGTTGGTCGTTGATGCCGCGCACCACGGCACCGACTTCCTGACCGTGATACGCCACCCCGACCGCGGAAATCTTGCCGGTTGCGCGCAGCTTCTCCAGGGTGCGGTCATAGAACCCGCCGCCGTAGCCCAGCCGGTAACCCCGGCGGTCGAACGCCAGCATCGGCACCAGCAGGATCGAAGGCTCGACCTCGGCTGCGCTATCAGGCGGAACCGGGATATCCCACTTGCCCGGCTCGGTTTTATCGCCCGGCGCCCACTGCCGGAAGATCAGCGGTTCATCCATGTCCAGGACGACCGGCAGGCACAGCGCAACGCCGTTTTCCTGCAGCCGTTTCAGCAGCGGCAACACATCGATCTCGGTTCGATAGGGCCAAAAGCCCGAAACCACCGTGCCTTGCGGCCAGACGATATTGGCCAGCGCGAGATCGCACAGTTTCTGTCCAGCCGTCGTGGCCGCGCTATCGTGAATCCTGTCTCGCGCCTTTGTCGACGACGCGCGCTGCGACGCCTTCATCCATGACAGTTCATCGGCGGAATCGAATGACGCCATCTCCTGGTTCCCTCACATCCAGTCGCCCCCAAGGGTCATCCCCTTGCCGTTTCGCAATCGATGGCGAAGCCGCGCTGGCCGTGGGAGGATCCGATCCCGGGTCCCTACGTAACGTAGGTGGGCGCCGTGTGTCCAAGGCCACGGCCCTGGTCAGGGACAGCTCCCTTAGGAATCGACATAGGCCCCTGAGAATGGTCTCCACACAAACCGCGCAGCCTGCCGCATACATCAATACGTCCCGGCGAACAGAAAAGCCATCGCTTTTCGCAAAATACGGCGTTGTGGTTACGGCGATCTCGCGCCGGATCGAACTTGAAACTGCGCCGGTCTATGAACTGCCGCGCGATGCCGTGTCTACCGGCTTCGGCTCGCTACGCGCCAACTCCTCAAGCCGCGTCGCCGCCGCGATCAGCCGTTCGGACACCTTGTCCTCGAGCGCGCGCTCTGTCGCCGCAAGATCTTCGCCGCCTAAGGGGACGCCGTTCAGTCTGTCCTGCAGGTCTTCGATCTTTTTCAGCGAATCAGACAGACGGTCGGCGATGATCAATCCGGCCATCAGCAGCAGCCGGATATCACCGACCTGGCCCACCGATGAACGTATCTGTTTGACCTCGGTGTCGAGCAGTTGCGCCAATTCCGTCAGATGGTCTTCCTCGCCATCATGGCACTGCATCGTGTAGGGATGGCCGTTCACGGTAACGATGACCTGGCCCATGCTGTCTACTCCTCGCCCTGTTTGCCGCCCGCCTGCATGATCATTCGCCCAGCGCGGTGTTGATCCGCGACATGGCGCTGGCAATCTTTTCTGCCGCCTGCTGGGTCTTGTCTGTCAGCCGTTCGGCATTGGCTCTCACTTCATCCAGTTCAGCCGCCAGCCGCGCCCGGTCTTCGCGCAACGCCTGCGACTCGCCCTGCGATGCATCGGCTTGCGATTCCGCGCTCTTTGCCCGCATCATCGCCGCCTCGACCTGCTTGACGGCATCGTCGAAGCGGTCAAGCGCTTCATCCAACTTGGGCAACTGTCCCATGCGCATCCCCCACAGTTTGCCGAATCACGTACGCCGGCGAACCAAGCACCCCCGACAAAAACTTATATACGATGCAACTACCGCATCAAGCCCAAGCACGAATTTACCCTGTGTCAGCCCGGCGCCATGGTGCCGGCAGCCGGCAGCAATCCACATGATCGTCAACTGTAGCATTGACTCCAATCGGCGGGGTGTTATTGGTGGCGCGGAATTTGGCGCTTCGGCTGCCGGGGGCAGTCTGAATTGATTCCTTGTTTCGTCCCGGGCGGAAAACATATGACTTCATCGCAAGCGGCTGAGGACGGCAACAAGCCGACCGGCAAAGCATCGGCAAAGTTCGATTTGGACAAGCACAACAGCATGGCCAATGCCGTGCGGGCCCTGTCCATGGACGCGGTTCAGCAAGCCAATTCCGGTCACCCCGGGCTGCCCATGGGCGCCGCCGACATCGTTACCGTCCTGTTCACCCGGTTCCTGAAATTCGATCCGCAAAAGCCGCATTGGCCGGACCGCGATCGCTTCATCCTGTCTGCCGGCCATGGCTCGATGCTGCTCTATTCGTTGCTGCATCTGCTTGGCTATGAGGACATGACCATCGCGGAACTGAAGAACTTCCGGCAACTCGGTTCCAAGACCGCCGGCCACCCCGAATACGGTCATGCCAGCGGCATCGAAACCACCACCGGCCCGCTCGGTCAGGGCATCGGCAACGCCGTCGGCATGGCGATTGCCGAGCGCCATCTTGCTGCCCAGTTCGGAGACGATCTGGTCGATCACTACACCTACGTGCTCGCCGGCGACGGCTGTCTGATGGAAGGCATCTCGCAGGAAGCCCTGACCCTTGCCGGCCATCTGAAGCTGAACAAGCTGATCGTCCTGTTCGACGACAACGACATCTCCATTGACGGCCCGATCTCGCTCACCGATTCCACCGACCAGCGCGCCCGCTTCGCGGCAAGCGGCTGGAACACGCTCGCCTGCGACGGCCACGACCCCAAAGCCATCGCCGAAGCGCTCGAAGCGGCCCGGGCCAGCGATCGGCCGACCCTGATCGCCTGCAAGACCATCATCGGCTTTGGGGCGCCGAACAAGCAGGGCACCTCCGGCGCCCATGGTGCCCCGCTCGGCCCCGAGGAAATCACCAAGGCCCGCAAACAGCTCGACTGGCAGCACGAACCGTTCGATATCCCGGCAAACATTCGCGACAGCTGGCGCCTGGCCGGCCTGCGTGGCTGCAAGCAGCGCAGCGCCTGGAACAAGCGCCTCGAGGCCGCCGAAACCGGCCTTCGCGTCGAATTCGAGCGCCGCATGGCCGGCGACCTGCCCGACAAGCTGAGTTCGGCCATCAAGGAATACAAGGCACGCCTGAAGGAGGACCCGCCGAAGCTGGCCACCCGGAACGCTTCCCAGGACGCTCTGGAGGTGATCAACGCCGTGGTGCCGGAAACCATCGGCGGCTCTGCCGACCTGACCGGTTCGAACAACACCAAGTCGGGCGATCTTCAGGTACTCGACAGCGAAAATTTTGCCGGCCGCTTCGTTCACTACGGCATCCGCGAACACGCCATGGCCGCCGCCATGAACGGCATGGCCCTGCACGGCGGCGTCATCCCCTACTCCGGCACCTTCCTGGTCTTCACCGACTATTGCCGTCCGGCGATCAGGCTGTCGGCGCTGATGCGCCAGCGCGTGATTTACGTCATGACCCACGACAGTATCGGCCTCGGCGAGGACGGCCCCACCCACCAGCCGGTCGAACATCTGGCAGCCTTGCGGGTGATCCCCAATCTGAACATCCTGCGGCCGGCGGATGCGATCGAGACGGCGGAATGCTGGCAGATCGCCCTGGAGTCCAAAACCACCCCAAGCGTTATCACCCTGACCCGTCAGAAGCTGCGCCCGGCACGCACGGCCGGCGTGCGCGACAACCTGTGCGCCCGCGGCGCCTATGAGATTGCCGCCGGCGGCAGCGACGACCCCCAGGCTGTTCTGTTCGCCTCCGGCTCCGAGCTCGAGATCGCCCTTGATGCCAAGAAGATTATCGACAAGGCCGGGTATTCCGCCCGCGTCGTGTCGGTGCCGTGCATGGAACTGTTCAAGACCCAGGACGAGACCTATCGTCAGATGGTCCTGGGCAACGAGCCGGTGCGCATCGCCATCGAGGCCGGCGTCCAGCAGGGCTGGGGCCGCTATCTTGGCGGTGACGGCGTTTTCATCGGCATGACCAGCTTCGGCGCCTCAGCCCCCTATCAGGAACTCTACCAGCACTTCGGCATCACGGCAGAAGCCGTGGCCGCCGTGGCCGTCGACCGGCTGAAGGCGAAAGATTGATCCGCGCAAAATGGCACGATTTCGCTCTCTTGATGACATTCAATTTGCCGGCAGACGGGTGGTGGTTCGTGTCGACTTGAATGTGCCTCTACAGAGCGGCGAGGTCAGCGACACGACCCGTATCGACCGCATCGTTCCAACTTTGAACGAACTCGCCGACGCCGGCGCCATCGTCGCCGTGCTGGCCCATTTCGGCCGGCCAAAAGGCAAGGTCGCCGCCGCCATGTCGCTGGCGCCCATCGCCCGACCCCTGGCCGCCGCCCTCGGCCGCGAGGTGAAGTTCGTCGCCACCGACTGGCATGACGATGCCCCCACCGACGCTGTCGCCGCAGCCCGGCCCGGCGATGTCCTGCTGCTTGAGAACACCCGCTTCCACCCCGGCGAGGAAGCAAACGATCCCGCCCTGAGCCAGCGCATGGCAGCGCTTGGCGACCTTTATGTCAACGATGCCTTTTCCGCCGCCCATCGCGCCCATGCCTCGACCGTCGGCGTTGCCCGCCTGCTGCCCGCCGCCGCCGGCCGGGCCATGCAGGCTGAGTTGGTGGCATTGCAAGCCGCCTTTGAGGCGCCGGCACGGCCGCTGGTGGCGGTCGTCGGCGGCGCCAAGGTGTCGACCAAGCTCGACCTGCTCGGCAACCTGACCAGGATCGCCGATACGCTGATCATCGGCGGCGGCATGGCCAACACATTTCTCGCCGCCGGCGGCATCGACATCGGCCAGTCTCTGTGCGAGCACGACCTACTCGAGACCGCCCGCAAGGTGATGTCGAATTCATCGGCCAACAATTGCCAGATCCTGCTGCCGCAGGATGCGGTTGTCGCCAAGGAGTTTACAGCCGGTGCCGCCAACCGCACCTGTCCGGTGTCCAACATTGCCGAAGACGAAATGATGCTCGACATCGGCCCGGCCACGATCGCCGCTGTCAACGCCGCCCTCGACGGCGCCGCCACCCTGGTTTGGAACGGCCCGTTTGGCGCCTTCGAGATCGCGCCGTTCGACACCGGAACCGTGGCCACGGCGCAACATGCGGCCGGTCTGACCAAGGCCGGCAGGCTTGTGTCCATCGCCGGCGGCGGCGACACCGTGGCCGCACTCAATCACGCTGATGCAGCAGAAGATTTCACCTATGTATCCACCGCTGGCGGTGCGTTTCTGGAATGGTTGGAAGGCAAGGAATTGCCTGGAGTTGAAGTCTTGCAAGGGGAATAGGCCCGGCAACGGAACTGGAGGTAGGACACGATGAGCGAACGAC
>JAHEJE010000115.1 GCA_024639035.1 Alphaproteobacteria bacterium | reverse complement strand
TCGACAAAGATCAGTGGCTCATTGGCCATCGCGGGATGGAAAAAGGCGAAGCAGCGCCGGTCGGCCGGCTGCAGCCGGCGCCTCAGATCATCCCAGTCATTGATCGCATGCACGGCTTCATAGCGAATGATCTTTTCCAGGATGTCGGCCGGTGTGCTCCAGTCGATTGGCCGCATGACGAGAAAACCGCGGTTGAACCATGATGAGAACAGATGCTCGAAATCGACATCGATCCGGGCCAGCTCCGGATGGGCCTTCAGCAACTCGAGGAGGTCGGCGCGCATGGCCACCAGCCGCTCGGTGCCGCCCGGCGCCAGGTTCAGCCGGCGCAGCAGTTGCTGGCGTCGTGGCTCGGCGGCGGTCAGCAGTTTGGTCAGATGCCGCGCTGAACGCTCCGTTGCATAGGCTTGCGAAAGTTCGCAAAGCGCCTCGGTGTCGATGTCGAAATCATCGGCAAGGGAGGTAAAGAACGCCAGCTTTGCGGCATCGTCTGCAGTGGCGAATTTTTCCAGCAGTGCGCCTGCCGTCTGTACCCCCGAGACCTCACCGCGCTCCGACAGCAAATCGTGGCACAAGGCGTTCAGCGAGCGCTTGTCCGCACGCCCGCCGATATAGCGCGAGGTGTCGAACACGCTCGTCAGTATATCTTGAAAGAATGATCTGCTGCCCATCGTTGCGATTTCCCGTCGGCCTTTGCCGGGTGCGTGTTCACGCGACTCATAGCCGGAAACCGCGCGCCACTCCACAGGTTGCGCGGATTGCGGCCATTTTCGGCCCGCGCAGTATTGATATCGCGCCAAACCGTCGTAAGTATGAGGTATACGGTATTGAAGTTGTCAGCAGGATGGAACCGATGAGCGCGCATGATCGCAAGCCCGAAGTCACGGCATTTTTCGACGAGGAGACCAATACCGCGAGCTATGTGGTGCGCGATCCTGCGACGAATGTGGCCGCAATCGTTGACTCGGTATTGAATTTCGACCCCAGCTCCGGGCGCACCGGCAAACACTCTGCCGATCAGATGATCACGCATGTCCGCGACCATGATTTGACGGTGGACTGGATCCTGGAGACCCATGTCCACGCCGATCACCTGTCAGCCGCGCCGTATCTGCAGAAAGAACTCGGCGGCAAGCTCGGCATCGGCAAGCACATCATCGATGTCCAGGAGATCTTCGGCAAGGTATTCAATGCCGGCACCGAGTTCGAACGCGACGGACGCCAGTTCGACGCGCTGTTTGACGATGGCGATGAATTTCATCTCGGCAGCATTCCGGTGCGCACCATCCACACCCCCGGCCACACGCCGGCCTGCATGACCTTTGTGATCGGCGATGCCGCCTTTGTCGGCGATACGCTGTTCATGCCGGATTTCGGAACCGCCCGCACAGATTTTCCCGGCGGCAGCGCCGCTGAGCTTTACCGTTCGGTGCAAAAGCTGTTCGAATTGCCCGACGAAACGCGGGTCTTCCTGTGTCACGACTACAAGGCACCGGGCCGCGATGCCTTTGCCTGGGAAACCACGATCGGCGAGGAAAGGCGCAACAACATCCAGATCCGCGCCGGCGTCGGCGAGGATGAATTCGTTGCCATGCGCAACGCCCGCGATGCAACCCTTGCCATGCCGCGCCTGATCATCCCCTCGGTGCAGGTGAACATGCGCGCCGGCAACCTGCCGGCAGCCGAGGACAACGGCGTGCGTTATCTCAAGGTTCCGGTTGATACGTTGTAACGCCGTTCCGCGCTCTAGGTTCGTGATGCGGCCAGCACCATTGTAGGCGGCCGCGCAGCCGGCGACCTGGGATCGGGAGCCTAGTCCGATTGACCGCATGGAGTATTGACGGTAACCGATGCATGTGCCCTGTTGATGGCTTTGCTGGTGCCTGCTTTGAAATGTTGAAACTGGACAGCCGTGATATTGAAATCCTGCGCGTCCTGTCGCTTGAGGGCCGGATTTCCAAGACAGAACTTGCAAAGCGGGTCAATCTGTCCGCATCGCCATGTTGGGAACGGCTCAAGCGTCTTGAGCAGGCAGGCGTCATTGAAGGCTATCGTGCCGAAATCTCCCTGAAAAAAATTGCGCCGCATATCGAGGTTTTCGTTGTTGTCGAACTGGAAAACCATCATGCCGTCAGCTTTGAAGCGTTCGAGCAGGCGGTGAATGTGCGAGACGAAATCGTGTCCTGCTGGGCCCTTGGCGGCGGATTTGATTACGTCATGCGGGTCATTGCAACAGACATTGATGCCTATCAGCGCCTGATCGATGATCTGCTGGCTGAAGGTCTGGGCCTTGCGCGATACTTTACCTATGTCGTGACCAAGCCCGTCAAGACCACCGGTGCCTTGCCGCTTGCTGCTCTGGGTGTGCAGCAAAGATAAACCTCGCCTGAGCCGGCCTCCTCACAACGCAATCCTTCTGTTTTCGCAGCAATGTTCAGTCGGAACGTCCGCCGACAGCCTGATAGGCTGCATGCCTGTCAATTCAAACCCTTACTGCAGTAGGTTGCGATGCCCAAACCCGTTCATACGAAAGAGTCCTCGAAGACCAGGTGGTCTGATTCCGGGCTGTTCAAGACATTGTCCTATATCGACGGCAAGTGGGTCGCATCCGGGTCGGGGGAGACAATCAAGGTATTCAACCCTGCAGACGGTAGTTTGGTCGGCGAAGTTGCGTGCCTGTCGGCTCGCGAAAGCGCCAATGCGGCAGAAGCCGCACATAGGGCATTTCAGGCATGGTCACTAAAACTGCCGCAGCAACGCGCTGCCATCTTGCGCCGCTGGTTCGATCTCATCGTTGCCAACAAGCAGGACCTGGCAGTCATCATGACGCTCGAACAAGGCAAACCGCTCAGCGAGGCACACGGCGAGATCGACTATGCGGCATCCTTCGTAGAATTTTATGCAGAAGAGACCAAGCGACCGAACCTTGAAGGCGTCACGTCGCATCTGCCAGATGCAGAAGTAGAGCTGTGGCTTGAACCAGTTGGAGTTGCCGCCCTGATCACACCATGGAATTTTCCATCGGCGATGCTAACCCGCAAGGCCGCCGCAGCCCTTGCGGCTGGCTGTACGATCGTTGCGCATCCATCGCACGAAACACCGTTTTCGGCTCTTGCGTTGGCCGAGCTTGCCGAGCGCGCCGGAGTTCCCGCAGGTGTTTTCAACGTCGTGACCGGGCGCGCCTCGACTGTGGTTCCTCCCTGGACGCAAAGCCCCAAAGTGCGCGCCGTGTCGTTCACCGGATCTACCGAAGTCGGCAGGCTGCTTTATCGGCAATGTGCAGACACGGTCAAACGCATGGTTCTGGAACTCGGCGGACATGCGCCGGTGATTGTGTTCAAGGGCGTCGATCTCGAAACCGCTGTATCGGAGGCGATGAAGGCCAAGTTCGCCACGTCCGGGCAGGATTGCCTGGGTGCGAATCGCATTTATGTCGAAAGACCCATCTACGAGGAGTTCTGCTCGCGATTTGCCGAAGCGACCAGGGCGTTGACGATCGGACACGGAATGAACGATCCCGACATCGGTCCGTTGATGAATAAAAGCGCCGTGCGCAAACAAGAGCAGCATGTTGCGGACGCACTTGAGCGCGGAGCCAAGCTGACTTGCGGCGGCAAGCGCGATGCGATGGGTCCGCTCTTCTATCAACCAACGGTGCTGACTGATGTGCCGGACGATGCAGCCATCATGTCCGAAGAAACCTTTGGCCCGGTTGCTGCCATCGCGCCGTTCGAAACCGAAGACGAAGTTGTCGCCAAGGCCAATTCAACTGAATACGGCCTCATCGCTTATCTCCACAGCCACGATCCGCGCCGCATCTACCGTGTTACCCGTGCCCTGCAATACGGCATGGTCGCGGTCAATCGCACCAAGGTGACCGGAGCGCCGATCCCGTTCGGTGGTGTAAAGCAGTCGGGCCTCGGGCGAGAAGGTGCGCATCGGGGTATGGAAGAGTTTATGGAAATCAAGTACGTCTGCCGCGATTGGGCTTGAACTGAAAGGAAAATACCATGCTGGCCAACGACCAACTCGAGCGCTGGGACCGCGACTGCTTCTTTCATGCCTCCAGCCACCTCGCACAGCATGCGCGTGGCGAGGCACCGAACCGTATCGTAACCGGTGGCTCGGGCGTGCACATCGAGGACCGCGACGGCAACCGTCTGCTCGATGCCTTTGCCGGACTGTATTGCGTGAACGTCGGTTATGGCCGTAGCGAAATCGCCGACGCGATTTCCAAACAGGCCCATGAACTGGCCTATTATCATTCCTATGTCGGTCACGGCACCGAAGCCTCGATCACCCTGGCCAAGATGATCATCGACCGGGCGCCGGACAACATGTCGAAGGTTTATTTCGGCCTGTCGGGCTCGGATGCCAACGAGACCAACATCAAGCTGGTGTGGTACTACAACAACGTTCTCGGCCGGCCGGAGAAAAAAAAGATCATTTCGCGCTGGCGCGGTTATCACGGTTCGGGCCTGATGACCGGATCACTGACCGGGCTCGAGTTGTTTCACAAGAAATTCGACCTGCCGCTGGCCCAGGTTGTTCACACCGAGGCACCATATTATTTTCGCCGTGCCGACCGGACCATGAGCGAAGCGGACTTTTCCGCCCATTGTGCCGCAAAGCTGGAACAGCTGATCGTGGCGGAAGGCCCGGACACGATCGCCGCATTTATCGGCGAGCCGGTACTTGGCACCGGCGGCATCGTGCCGCCCCCGGCCGACTACTGGCAGGCCATCCAGGCGGTACTGCAAAAGTATGACATCCTGCTCATCGCCGATGAGGTGGTGACCGGCTTCGGCCGTCTCGGCAGCATGTTCGGTTCCGATCACTATGGCATCGCACCGGACCTGATCACCATCGCCAAGGGCCTGACATCGGCCTATGCGCCGCTGTCGGGAACCATTGTCTCGGACAAGGTCTGGGCGGTGCTTGAACAGGGCACCGACGAATACGGTCCGATCGGTCATGGCTGGACCTACTCGGCCCACCCGATCGGCGCTGCCGCCGGCGTCGCCAACCTCAAACTGGTCGATGACCTCGGCCTGGTCGCGAGGGCCGGTGAAATGGGGCGCTATCTCAACCACGCCATGCACGACGCTCTCGCCGGGCACACCAATGTCGGCGATATTCGCGGTGAAGGTTTGTTATGTGCCGTAGAATTGGTTGCAGACCGCGATGATGTGGCGTTCTTCGATCCGGCACGGAAGGTCGGACCGTCGATCGCCGCGGCGATGCTCAAGCGCGGTGTCATCGCCCGCGCCATGCCGCAGGGTGACATCATCGGCTTTGCCCCGCCATTGTGCGTCGAACGTGGCGAGATCGATACCATCGTGGCGGCGACGGCGGATGCGGTGCGCGAAGTCCTCGGCTGAACTGTCCTTCAGTAGGACCGTGGCAGGCCGAGGACGTGTTCGCCGATGTAGCTCAGGACCAGGTTGGTGGAAATCGGCGCGACCTGATAAAGCCGGGCCTCGCGGAACTTGCGCTCTATGTCGAACTCCTCGGCAAAGCCGAAGCCGCCGTGGGTCTGAACGCAGGCCTCTGCCGCCGCCCATGACGCATCGGCGGCCAGCAGTTTTGCCAGGTTGGCCTCTTCGCCCGGATTGCCGCCGGCCTCGAACAGGCGGATCGCCTCGTGCAGCATCAGTTCAGCAGCGCGCATCTGCGAATACGCCCGGGCAATGGGAAACTGCACCCCCTGGTTCTGGCCGATGAGGCGTCCGAACACCGTGCGATCGCCGGCATACGCACAGGACTTCGCAATGAACCACTTGGCGTCGCCAATGCATTCGGCTGCAATCAGGATGCGCTCGGCGTTCATCCCCGACAGGATATAGCCGAACCCCTTGCCCTCTTCGCCAATGAGATTGTCCGCCGGCACCTTCAGGTCATCGAAAAACACTTCGGTCGTGGCATGGTTCATCATCGTTCGGATCGGGCGGATGGTCAAGCTGCCCGGAGCCGGGTTGCGCATGTCGACCAGCAGGACGGACAGGCCATCGGTCTTTTTCGCCACCCGGTCGCGCGCCGCGGTGCGGCACAACAGCAGCATCAGGTCGGAGTGTTCGGCCCGCGATGTCCATATCTTCTGGCCATTGACGATGTAGTGCTGGCCCACCCGCCGCGCCGTCGTCGTGAGGGCCGTCGTGTCGCTGCCGCTTGCTGGTTCGGTAACGCCGAAGGCCTGCAGGCGCAGGCGGCCGTCGGCGATTTGAGGCAGATAATTGCGCTTTTGCTCGGGCGAGCCGTGCCGCAGCAGGGTGCCCATGGTGTACATCTGCGCATGACAAGCTGCGGCGTTGCAGCCCGACTTGTGGATTTCCTCCAGGATGGCCGCGCCGGCGGAAATCGGCAGCCCCGAGCCGCCATGGTCTTCCGGGATCAGCGCGCCGAGATATCCGGCTGCCGTCAGGGCGTCGACAAAAGCCGTCGGGTAGGCCTGTTCGCGGTCGCACCGGCGCCAATATTCGCCGGGAAAGTCCTCGCACAGCCGCGCCACGCCGCTGCGAATGTCGGAATGATCAGGCTGATGGGTCATGGAAGCTCCCGGCGGCGGCAGAGACTGACGCCGGGCAATATATCCGCCGTGAACGATCGCACCAACCCATGAACACAATTTGGCGTTTTTTTGCACGCATAGCTACAATTGCATTAGGATCGCGCTGGAAGTCGAGCGTGTGAGTGGATTTGTGGTGTTGAGCGTGTTGCGAACCATACCAGGGTTGTTTGTCGCCCTCATTGTGGCGTTTGCCCAACCGGCCCCGGCCGGCGCCTTCGAGCTGTTCGGCCTGAAGCTGTTTGGCGGCGACGACAGCGAGTCCTCCGATATCGTCGATCCGGTGAACTATTCTGCTGATTTGCGCCTGGCAGGCGGTGATGAGGCGTTGGCGGAACGTCTGCGCGACGGCTCCCTGCTGGTGCGCCGGCAGGAAGAGCCGCCATCGGGCGCAATTGGCCTGATCGCTCGGGCCCGTGACGACCAGGCGAACCTCCTCGGCATCCTCTACGAACAGGCGCACTATGGCGCAACGGTTCACATCGAGATTGCCGGCCGGCCGGTCGGCGACATCGACCTTGCCGACGCCCTGGGTCCGGTGAGCGGCATGATCCCCGTCACTATCTCCGTCGAGCCCGGTCCGCCGTTTCAATTCGGCCATATCGATCTGAGAGACGGGGGCACAGCCGCCCGCGCTGCTGCCGAGCAAGCCGGCCTTGTCTCCGGCGCACCGGCATCGTCGCGCAAGATCGGCGAAGCTGAAACGGCAATTGTTCTGGAGTGGCAGCGTGCCGGCCATCCCTGGGCCAGCATCGCCGACCGCCAGGTCGTCGCCGATCACGCCAGCAACACGCTCGATGTCACCATGGTCATCAGGCCCGGGCCGACCGCCCGGCTCGGCGAGGTCCGCATCGAAGGTGCCGAGCGGGTCGACAGGGAATTTCTCGAACGCCAGGCCCAGGTGCCGACCGGGGAACCCTATCACCCCGACCATCTTGAGCAGGTGCGACGCAATCTTGGCAAGCTTGGCGCGCTGGGCAGCACATCGGTCCGGGTTGCAGATGCGCCGGGCCCCGATGGAACCGTCCCGGTGATTGTCGATGTTTCGGAACGCAAGCGCCGCACCATCGGTGCCGGCGCCCTCTATTCGAGCACCGAAGGCGCCACGGTCCAGGGTTTCTGGCAGCACCGTAATCTGCTTGGCCGTTCCGAAACCCTCAGGGTCGATGCCAGTATCGGCGGCTTCTTCGAGGCCGACAAGCTGGACGAATACGAAGGCCTGTTCTCGGTACTGTACAGCGTTCCCGGTTTCTGGCATCCGCGCAATCGCCTCGACCTCAAGGCCACGGTGCTTCAGGAAGATCCTGACCCCTATAACCGCCGCGGCGCCGTGTTCGAAAGCCGGTTGACCCACGATATCGACAATCACCTGAGCGTTTCCGGCGGTCTCACATTCGATTGGGCGCGGATCGACGATGCCTTTGGGCGCAATTTCTACACTCTGGTGAGTGCGCCGTTCATCGCCCGCTATGATATTCGCGATAACGAACTCGATGCCACCCGTGGCCTGCTGGCGCAAGCCCGCGTCGAGCCTCAAGTCGAGATCAGTTCGACATCCTTCTTCGTAACCACCGATGCCGAGTTGCGTTACTACCTGTCGCTCGATGACAGCTCGCGGTTCGTGTTGGCAGCACGCGGCCTGGTCGGGACCACGGCCGGGGCCAACTTGGTCGATATTCCGGCTCATCGCCGGTTCTACGCCGGCGGCGGTGGCTCGGTGCGCGGCTACGATTATCTCAATGTCGGTCCGCGCGTTAAAGGCTTTGGCGCCACCGGCGGCCTGTCGCGCGTCGAAGGCTCGTTGGAAGCCCGCCTCAAGGTCACCGAAACGATTGGCATCGTGCCGTTCATTGACGCCGGACTGGTCACCACCAAGACGCTGTTTGCAGGAACCGATGAGTTCCAGATCGGCGTCGGTCTGGGAGTGCGATACTACACCTCGGTC
>JAHEJE010000114.1 GCA_024639035.1 Alphaproteobacteria bacterium | reverse complement strand
GGATCGAACAAGCGCACATCGTCGTAGCGCTCGAGCGTGCCGGTCGACGGTTCAATTGCGCGGTAGAAACAAGTTCTGCGGCCGGTATGACAGGTGGCCCCTTTGCCTTGCGGTTGGGCTGAAATCAGCACGGCGTCCTGGTCGCAATCGGTGTACATGGCGACGATCTTCAGGGTTTCGCCGGACGTTTCGCCCTTCTTCCAGAGTTTTTGCCGCGAACGGCTCCAGAGATGGACAAATCCGCTGGCGACAGAGGCATCGAGGGCCTGCCGGTTCATGTAGGCAAACATCAGGACGCGGTTGTCCGATGCGTCGGTGACGATGGCAGCGATCAGCCCTTCTGCGTCAAACCTGGGACGGAATGTGTCCGTTTCCTCGATGATGTCACGATTTTCGGCGGAGCCTGAAGGGTCGGTCACATCACTATCCGTAAGGCAAGTCCTGACCTAGAGCGAAAAACCGCCGGAAGGCGAACGCAGAAGCTCCATGAAGCGGGCCTGGTTGGCCGGCTCGGATTTGAACTCGCCGGTGAATTGCGTGGTGATGGTGGCGACATTGCGCTTGGCGACGCCCCGCAGCGACATGCATTGGTGAACGGCCTCGATCATCACAGCCACGCCACGCGGCTGCAGCGCCCGGTCGATGCTGTGGGCGATCTGGGCGGTCATGGTTTCCTGCGTCTGGAGGCGGCGGGCGAAGATCTCCACCACTCTGGCGAGTTTGGAAATGCCGACGACCTGGTGGGTCGGCAGGTAGGCGACATGAGCGCGGCCGATGAACGGCACCATATGGTGTTCGCAATGGGAGTTGAACTCGATGTCGCGCAGCATGACGATGTCATCGTAGCCGCCGACATCCTCAAAGGTGCGCGACAGGGCATCGAGCGGGCAATCGTCATAGCCACTGAAGAATTCGTTGTAGGCCTTGATCACCCGCTTGGGCGTGTCGAGCAGGCCTTCACGTTCCGGGTCGTCCCCTGCCCAGGCAATCAGTGTGCGGACGGCCTGCTTGGCCTCCTCCTCGCTCGGCCGCTTCAGGTCTGGCCCTCGGCCAATGTCCGGCGTTGCGGGTTTCAGTTTCTTAACAACAGCGTCCATCTACTGTAGGTCCTGCATCAGTTGTGATCGTCGCACGGCACAATTCGCATTCACGCACGCACCAATTGCCCTTGCATTCGCCAATTTGCGGGCTCAAATACCACGACAGGGCCGGGAGGCAAAGCACAGATCACGATGACAATTGATCACATGCTCCCGTTTCCGGCCTCTATATGGTAGCCCTTGTGCCGGCTTTTCAATGCCTAACCGGCGTTTGCGATGATATCATGACATCGCCGGAAGCGGATAGAGTGCAATGCTGAACGAGATATACAACCGTAAGATCCTCGGATTTGCCGCAGAAATTCCGCGCCTGGGGCGACTGGGCGATGCCGATGCCTCGGCGACGGCACATTCGAAACTCTGCGGCAGCAGGGTCACCGTCGATGTCAAGATGAAGGACGGCGTCGTCAGCGATTTTGCCCATGAGGTCAAGGCTTGCGCCCTGGGTCAGGCCTCGTCATCAATCATGGCCCGCACGGCGATTGGGTCGACCGGTGAGGAATTGCGGGCCGTGCGCGATCAGATGTACGACATGCTCAAGCACGGTGGCGAACCGCCGTCGGGCAAGTGGTCCGATCTGGAAGTCCTGCTTCCGGTTCGGGACTTCAAGGCACGCCATGCATCGACGTTGCTCACCTTCGATGCGATCTGCGATGCTGTCTCGCAAGTCGAATCCGCCGAAGACGGGGCGGCTGGACACCGTGTCTCAAAGTAATTCATCACTCGGCATTGCCGGAAGGTGCGTGATGTGGCTGATCAGAGCCTATCAGCTCACGCTGTCGGCATTGGCCGGGCGGACATGCCGGCATCTGCCGACGTGCTCGGACTACTGCATGGAAGCTGTGAAACGTTTTGGCGTCTGGCGCGGCGGATGGATGGGGATAGCGCGCGTGTGGCGGTGCAATCCTTGGGGTTCGCACGGCTTCGATCCGGTTCCGGACGAAATCGAACATCACGGCTGGCGGTTCTGGCGGTACGGGCGGTGGAGGCGGTCCTGCGAATAGCCGAAACCCCCAACCGATTGGGTTGGGGGCCGGGTAAATGCGTCTGTCGATATCCGCTTCAACACCGGCCCGCAAGAGCTAACGATTGCGGGCGGGACCGAGCTGGAGACGCTGGGTTATCAGAACTTCCAGGCGGCACCGGCGCGCACGATATGGAAGTCATCCATGTCGAGGTCGATGGTGCAGGTCGCACAAGCTTGCGGGAAGTCGTAGTCCTTGGAGCCCAAGTCGGCGAACAGGTACTCGATGCGGCCGACGAAGTTGTCGGTCCAGGCATGTTCGAGACCGCCGCCAACAACGTATCCGAAGTGGGTCTTCGACTCGGAGGCATCAAACTGCGGGAGGTAGATTTCCGAATCGGCCCAAGCGACACCGCCGGTGAGATAAGCCAGGGTGCGACCATGAGCGTAGCCCAACCGGGCCCGGATCGAGGCAAACAGGTCAACATCCTGCTCGACCTGGTCGATGGTGTTCTCAGGATTGACCTCGCCGAAGGACACGTCGCCCTCGATACCCATGACGAAGTTGCTCATCTGGTAGTTGTAGCCGGCATAGCCGCCGATGAGATAACCGTCGCCGGCCAGGTCGGGATCGGGAGAGCCTGAGGGAATATAGGTCGAATCACCGAATCCGAGTCCGGCATTCACACCGATATAGGCACCGGACCAATCGTAGACCGCGTCGCGGATTTCGATCGGAGGCGGTGGGGGAGGGGGCAGATCAGCCGCGAGCACCGCGCCGGCGGAGGAAAGAACCATGGCCGCTGCAATCGCCGAGGCCGTGTTGTTGAAATAACGCTTAAACATGATGTGTCGTCCGTCTCTATTTGACTTGCCGACACGGTAAACCGTTAGGGTTAACTAGGTGTTACCGGAATCTGGAATTTTGCCGCCCTGAACAGCAACGGCGGACCGGTTCATTTGCCGAATTGATAGGTGGCGGCGGCGCGAACGATGTGGGTGTGGTCCAGGCCGGTGGCGCGGCTGCCAAGCTTGCGGCCATAGAGGTACTCGATACGCCCGCTCAGAGCCGGTGCCAGGGCGAATTCGATGCCGCCGCCGGCGGTGGCATTGAACTGGACATGGGATTGCCTGATGCCGGGCTGGGCATCCCGATAGACGAACTGCACTGTGGATATGCCTGCCGTAGCAAAGGGCAGGGCGCGACCGAAGCGGCGGCCGACGCGGGCACGCAGGCTGGCGTGGAAGTCCGTCTTGAAGGCGCTGCCGTTTTCAGTGGCCTTGAGCAGACCGTAGCTGACGTCGCCTTCCGGTCCGAAGACGAGGTCGCGATGGGTGAAGTTGTAGCCGGCAATAATACCGGCAATGCGGCCCGTTGCGGAAAAATCCGCCGGTGCGCCAGAGAGGTCGGCATGGCTGGTGCGAAAGGATTTGAGGCCGAGCAGAACGCCGGCGTATGGCCCCTGCCAGTCGTAGCTCGCCGGCCGCATCGGCGGCAGCGGTTCATCGGCCAGGGCAGACGCCAGGGATGGTGAAACGGCCACAATCGAGGCCACCGCCCAGCGCTGCAGGCTTCGAATATCGAACGGACACATACGCAATACTCACAACAATGAGAGCTATCTATTGCGCCGCGGGGGTTAACATTCGGTTGGCGGACCGGTGTCTTGTGCAGAAATTCGGCGTGGTGATCTTGACGGCGCAGGGGTGTTGCAGGCAAAACCCGCAGCTGTGCGGGCGGCGTTTGTCAACGTTGCCGCCCATGATGCAATTCTGCTTACCTGCGTTCGTATGCAGCGAGTGAGCGAGAGGATGGACGATGATCTCACTGACATTTCCCGATGGCAATGCGCGCAGGTTCGAGGCCGGTGTGTCCGGCGCCGAGGTTGCGGCGGCGATAGCCAAATCGCTGGCCAAGAAGGCCGTGGCGATGAAGCTGGACGGCGAGTTGCTCGATCTGGCCGACGCGATCGATGCCGACGCGACGATCGAAATCGTGACCCGAGAGGATGCAGACGCGCTGGAGCTGATCCGCCACGATTGCGCCCATGTGATGGCCGAGGCGGTGCAGGAGCTGTTTCCGGGCACCCAGGTGACCATCGGGCCGGTGATCGAGAATGGCTTCTATTACGATTTTCACCGCAACGAGCCGTTTTCTCCGGAAGACTTTCCGGCGATCGAAAAGAAGATGCGCGAGATCATCGGCCGCGACCGGGCATTCACCAAGGAGATCTGGTCGCGCGACGAGACCAAGCAGGTGTTTGCCGGCAAAGGCGAGAACTTCAAGGTCGAACTGGTCGACGCCATTGCCGAGGACCAGACCATACGCATCTACAAGCAGGGCGACTGGTTCGACCTGTGCCGTGGGCCGCACATGCCCTCGACCGGAAAGATCGGCGGTGCCTTCAAGCTGATGAAGGTGGCCGGAGCCTATTGGCGCGGCGACAGCAACAAACCGATGCTGACCCGTATCTACGGCACCGCCTGGCGCAACGACAAGGAATTGAATGCCTATCTGCATGCACTGGAAGAAGCGCAAAAGCGCGATCACCGCCGGCTCGGGCGCGAAATGGATTTGTTCCACTTCCAGGAAGAAGGTCCCGGCGTGGTGTTCTGGCACGCCAAGGGATGGCGCATGTTCCAGGCTCTTGTGAGTTATATGCGGCGGCAGCTCGAAGGCGTTTACGAGGAGGTCAACGGACCGCAGATCCTGGACAAAAGCCTTTGGGAAACATCCGGGCATTGGGGTTGGTACAACGAGAACATGTTCGCGGTGAAATCCGCCGAGGCCTTGATCAAGCCGGACGATGAAAGCGTCGACCAGCGGGTGTTCGCGATCAAGCCGATGAACTGTCCGGGGCATGTGCAGATCTTCAAGCACGGGCTGAAGAGCTATCGCGATCTGCCGGTGCGCTATGCAGAATTCGGCGCGGTTCACCGCTACGAGCCGTCCGGTGCGCTGCATGGGTTGTTGCGGGTGCGCGGGTTCACCCAGGACGATGCCCATGTGTTCTGCACCGAAGACCAGCTTGAGGCCGAATGCCTGCGGATCAACGACCTCATGATGTCGGTCTATCGGGATTTTGGCTTCGAGGAGGTGGTGGTCAAGCTGGCCACCCGTCCGGAAAAGCGGGTCGGCACCGATCCCATGTGGGATCATGCCGAGGACATCCTGCGGCGGGTGCTGGAGAAGATCGCGACCGAGTCCGACGGCCGCATCACCACCGGCATCAACGAGGGCGAGGGCACGTTCTACGGGCCGAAGTTCGAATACACCCTGAGAGACGCGATCGGGCGTGAGTGGCAGATGGGCACGACCCAGGTCGACTTCAATCTACCGGAGCGCTTCAATGCCTTTTACATCGACAGCGATTCGGAAAAGTGTCAGCCGGTGATGATCCACCGGGCCATCTGCGGTTCGATGGAGCGGTTCCTTGGCATCCTGATCGAGAATTGCTCGGGCCACATGCCGCTGTGGATTGCCCCGCTTCAGGTGGTCGTCGCGACGATTACCTCGGATGCCGACGACTATGCCGTGGAGGTGCGCGATGCCTTGCGCCGCGCCGGTCTGCTGGCCGACGTCGATCTGCGCAACGAGAAAATCAACTACAAGGTCCGCGAGCACTCGGTGAGCAAGGTGCCGGTGATCCTGGTGGCCGGCAACCGCGAGGTCGAGAACAGGTCGGTGAACATACGTCGGCTGGGCTCAAGGGAGCAGAAGGTGCTGAGCCTCGATGAGGCGGTTGCGGCATTGAAGGAAGAAGCGCTGCCGCCGGACCTGAAACGCGAAGCCGCGCACCATTAGGCGTGCTCAGTGGGTGAGGCCGACGCGGACGTGCTGGTAGTCGCCCTGGCCGATGGCAAAGCGCTGGCGCACGACCGTGCCGTTGACAATCGCCTTGATCTCATAGTCGCCGGGGGCGAGCACGAGGGCGGTTTCCGGGGTCGTGTGGCCTGACGTCCAGCTGCCGTCGAGATTACGGATTTCCCAGGCAACGGCAGCGTTCAGGCTGGCGCCGACGGTAATCCGTGCGAGACCGGCCTGATGAGCCAACTCGGTGGAGTTGAGGATGCCCGGCTTAACAGTGACGGTGTGCTGGGCGATGGTGTTGCCGGGCGAAAAGCGGCTTTCGATGCGGTACTTGCCGGCGCCGAGGCGAAACACCTGGCCCTGGTCGAAACCGGTGGCGATCAACCGGCCCTTGCCGTGACCGCTCAGTGCGTAAATGGCATGGCGGGTGGAGATGCCGGCGGGCAGGTCAAGCTTGTGAACGCGCGACAATGCCCGAATGCCGCCGACGTTGAGAATGAAGGTGAGGGCAATGCGGTGGCCCGGCTCAATGGTGATGGACTGGGAAACCTTGTGGAAGCCGTATTCGACCTCGATCAGGTAGTCGCCCGGCTCAAGGCCGGAATTGATCACCGATGCGGACTGGCGCAGCACGAGTTCGCTGGCCTGGCCCTCGGCAACCAGCAGGCGCCGGATGGTCCACTTGATCGGCCGTTGGATCAGACCGCCGAGTTCGTGCAGACGCGCGGCGAGTTCGACGCCTTCCCAGCCTTTCCTGGTCAGCTCAAAGCGCAGTTCGTGCGGCGCTTTTTGTGGCTGGATGGCCGAGGTGGTGACCGGGTCTACGCCGATTTTCGGAGAGGTGGCGGAATATGACGGTACAGACAAGCCGATCGCTGCGATTGTGAAGGCGGACAGGGCCGCCGCTACGATCCGGCGGCCCTTTTGGTGCTGTCCTACGGCCTTGAGCAAGCCATGCATTTGAAGCTCCCGGTTACCCAGAGATGTTGAACCATTCCCCAATGCAGGTTCTTTGTTTCCCCCGACCTTGTTTCCGGCCGGCGAGGCGATAAAAGCTGGAAATGGGCGGCGGCTCAATCTATTCGTTAATAAAGGGTTAATGACATGGCTCGCATTTGAGTCCATTGCCGGCAAAGCCAGTGCGCGCTGGCAGATCACAGGGTTTTGGTGAATGGAAATTCGATTGAACGACGGGGTGGCGGACGACGAGCTCAACGACATCTCAACCACCTTGCGGTTGCTGGAGACGCGGCGATCTGCATCGGCAAAGGCGATGACGGCGCCTGGGCCGAGCCGCGACCAGATGGCGCAACTGCTGCGCATTGCGGTGCGGGTGCCCGACCACGGCAAGTTGATGCCGTGGCGGTTCATCGTTTTCGAGGGCACGGCCCGTGACGCTGCCGGCGATGTTCTGGCGGCGCGCTGGCGCGAGCTCTATCCCGATCATTCGCAGGCAATGGTCGACGAGCAGCGGGGCATGTTCGCGCGCGCGCCGATCGTGGTCTGCGTGGTCTCGACAGCGCGCGAGCACGTCAAGATACCGATCTGGGAACAGCAGCTTTCAGCCGGTGCGGTGTGTCAGAACCTGTTGATTGCGGCGACCGCGATGGGCATCGGATGTCAGTGGATCACCGGGTGGTATGCCTTCGATGAAGCGGTGCTCGCGCGGTTCGGACTTGCCCGGGACGAGCAGGTCGCAGGGTTCGTGTATCTGGGAACGCCGGATGGTCCGGTCGGCGACCGGCCGCGGCCGGAACCTGACGATCTCGTGACCCGCTGGCGGGGATAGGAGGCAGCGGTGGCGATCAGGGGTATCCTGTTCGACAAGGACGGGGTCATTGTCGACTTCGACAAGACATGGGCGCCGGCCCTGAAGGTCATTGCGCGGGATTTGGCACGTGGCGACCTTGGATTGGAAGCGCACTATTTGGAGGTTGCCGGCTATGATTCGGATGCGGATGTTTTCGTGTCCGGGTCGATCTGGGCGGCTGGCAATACCATTGACCTGGTGGCGGCATGGCTTCCCGACGGCACACAGGCGGACAGACAGGCGATGGCCGAGCGGGTGGATGGATATTGCGCGACCTGCACGCCGGAACCGATTTTCCCCGTTGCGCAATTGTCGGAGATTTTCGGCACGTTGGCCGCGGCCGGCTACCGGCTTGGCGTGGCGACCAACGACAGCGAGGCCTCGGCGCGGGCGACGGTCGGTAAGTTCGGCCTTGCAGACCATTTCGATCTGGTGATGGGGTACAATTCCGTCGCCAATCCCAAGCCGGCCGCCGATCCGGTGCACATGTTCGCCGATCATTGCGGTATTCCGGTGCACGAACTGGCGATGGTCGGAGACAACTGCCATGATGCGGAAATGGCCCGTGTCGCCGGCACCGGTCTGGCCATCGGTGTGCTAAGCGGTAACGGTACGCGCGAGGATCTGGCCGGCCTGACCGATTACATTCTCAACGACATCAGCGAGCTCAGCGCGCTGCTGATCTCTAGGGTCAGGACTCATTAATTAACGCCATTCTGTTTTCCAAGGAGGGTTCGAATGCTGGAAAACAAGCGCAAGACAAGGCTTTTTGCCTTATCGAGCATTGTTTGCCTGCAGGCGGGCCCTCCTTGGAAAACCCTGCGGGCGCGGCGGATTTGCCCGCTGAGTGCGTCAGACAAGCTTGAAAACCAGGCAGGTTTCCGG
>JAHEJE010000113.1 GCA_024639035.1 Alphaproteobacteria bacterium | reverse complement strand
TGGTCTATGCGATTGACCGGGACCCGACGGCGATTGCCGAAGGGGCCTCGATGGTGACCGATTTCAACGGCCGGCTGACCCTGATCGAAGGCGCGTTCGCCGACATGACCGAACTGCTGGCACGGTTCGGCATCGATGGCGTGGACGGCATTGCACTGGATGTCGGGGTGTCGTCGATGCAGCTCGATCAGGCCGACCGCGGCTTTTCGTTCATGAAGGACGGACCGCTCGACATGCGCATGGCCCAGGCGGGCCTGAGCGCGGCCGATGTGGCCAATTCGATGCCCGAGGCGCAACTCAAGCGGGTGATCGCTGTGCTCGGCGAGGAACGCAGGGCGCACGCCATCGTCAGGGCGATTGCCCGGCGGCGGACCGAACAGCCGTTCAGTCGCACCGGAGACCTGGCCGGACTGATCGAAAAAGTGCTTGGCAAGCGGCCTGGCGACCGCATTCATCCCGCCACCCGGACCTTCCAGGCACTGCGTATTTTCGTCAACGGCGAGTTGCAGCAGCTTGTCGACGGGCTGGCTGCGGCGGAGAGTTTATTGAGTCCGGGCGGACGCTTGGCGGTGGTTTCGTTTCATTCGCTTGAAGACCGGATCGTCAAAAGGTTCCTGGCCCGGCGCACCGGCAAGGCAGCGCGGCCATCGCGGCATGCACCGGATACGGCCGACGCAATTCCGCCCAGTTTTCGCGATTTGACACGTGGCGGGATCACCGCCGCACAGAACGAAGTGGACGGCAATCCGCGCGCCAGGTCGGCCCGGCTTCGGGCCGCTGAACGCACCGAGGCGCCGGCGCTGCCCTTCGATGCAGTGGCAGAGGGAGCCGGCCTGCCGCAATTGGGAGAATTCGCATGTTGAGAATACTCAACGGGTTTCTGGTCGTGACCGTGATCGGCTGCGCTTTTGTGCTCTATTCACTGGAGCATGCCTCCAGGCAGAATGAGCGCCAGATCGCCAAGTACAAGCGCCAGATCGCCGAAGAGCAGGAAAACATCAAGCTGCTCAACGCCGAATGGAGCTATCTCAACAAGCCGGAGCGCCTGGAGCGATTGGCGCGCGAACATCTGTCGTTGCGCCCGGCCGAGCCGCAGCAGTTCGTCAAGCGGGCCGATCTGGCCGCTCTGCTGCCGGAACGGCCGGCACCGCTTGCGCCGGAAAGCGACGGCGATGCGATCGGAGACATGCTGAAGGGTCTGGAGTGAGCCATGCAACCGGGGCCGACTGAGATATGACGAAACTGCGCGGACATAACCGGCTGCGGCTGGTGATGCTGGGGTTCATGGTGTGCTTTGCCGTCATCGCGGCGCGCACCGGGCAACTGGCGCTGCTGGCGCCGGAGGCCAAGCGGGTTGCCGCGCCGGCGGATGTGCGCATTCCGCGCCCGGATATTACCGACCGCAACGGCGAGGTTCTGGCAACCGACATCAAGGTGTCGTCGCTGTGGGCGAACCCGCGCAAGATCATCGATGTCGACGAGGCCATCGAGCTGCTGACCGCGGTCGTGCCGGACATGAACACGGTCGAACTGCGCAAGAAGCTTACCAAGGACAAAGCCTTTGTCTGGCTGAAGCGCGAAGTCAGTCCGTTCGAGCGCCAGGCGATCCACAACCAGGGTGTTCCCGGGGTCGGGTTTCGCAACGAGACGCGCCGGGTCTATCCGAAGGGCCGGCTGGCGGCGCATGTGCTGGGTTATGTCGATGTCGACTCGCGGGGGCTGGCGGGCATCGAGAAATTCATGGACGATCAGGGCGCCCTCTACACCGCTTCGCTGACCGACCCGGAACAGATGCGGGCGATGCCGGCGCAATTGTCGATCGATGTCAGGGTGCAGCACGCGCTGACAAGCGAGATCGCCAAGGCGGTCAGTCATTTCAAGGCAAAGGCCGGGGCAGGGGTTGTGCTGAATATCAACACCGGCGAGGTGCTGGCGCTGACGTCATTGCCGGACTACGATCCCAACCGGCCGATCGATGCGCAAAAGCAGGTCAATCTGAACCGGGTGACCACCGGTGTTTTCGAACTCGGATCGGTGATCAAGGCGGTGACCTTCGCCATGGCGCTCGATCTTGGGGTCACCGATCTCAACGGGCGCTACGATGCCCGCTACCCGCTGGTCGTCGGGCGCTCGCGGATCAACGATTTTCATGCGCAAAAGCGCATTCTCACGGTGCCGGAGGTGTTCCTGCATTCCTCCAACATCGGCACCGCGCGGATGGCGCTAGATGTCGGGCTTGCCGGTCACAAGGCGTTTCTGCAGCGGGTCGGGTTGTTCGAGCGCATGCGCACCGAACTGCCGGAGGCCGCAGCGCCGCTGCTGCCCAAGCGCTGGAGCAAGATTGCCTCGGTAACGGCGGCCTTCGGGCACGGTTTCGCGGTGCAGCCGCTGCAGGGGATCACCGTGGTGGCGGCGCTGCTGAACGGCGGGCGGATGGTGCCGCCGACCTTCCTGAAACGCGACGCCGCGACCGTTGACGGGTTTGCCACGCGGATCATCAAGGACAGCACCAGCCGCGACATGCGTCACCTGTTCCGGCTCAATGCACTGAAGGGAACGGCGCGCAAGGCGGCGCAGAACGCCATCGGTTACCAGGTCGGCGGCAAGACCGGTACGGCGGAAAAGGTGATCAACGGGCGCTACTCGAAGAACCATCGGCTGACATCGTTCGTCGGTGCGTTTCCGATGGACGATCCGAAATACGCCGTTCTGGTGATGCTCGACGAACCGCAGCCGGTGAAGGGCACGTACGGCTATGCGACATCGGGCTGGAATGCCGTTCCGGCGGCGGGCCGGGTGATCTCGCGCATCGGTCCGTTGCTGGGTGTTGAGCCGAAATACACCGAGGAAGAACTGCAAAAGATCTCCAAAAAAGTAACCGCGTTGAAGGGGAACTGACGGGCATGGCGACGACACTGGCCGATATCGCCGGGGAGCTTGCGCCACCGGGCGTCGGGAGTATTGAGGTGACCGGCATTACCGCCGACAGCCGCAAGGTCGCGCCCGGGTTCATGTTCGCCGCCTTGCCCGGCACCGAAACCGACGGCGCGCATTACATCGCGCAGGCGATCGAAAACGGTGCCGTGGCGATTGTCGGCCCCAGGACGCTCACGCCGGGCATTGCCGGCTATGTGCCGGTGATCCGGGTCGACGATCCGCGCAAGACCCTGTCGATCATGGCGGCGCACCTGCATCGCGGGCAGCCGGCCAATGTCGTCGCCGTGACCGGGACCAACGGCAAGACGTCGGTGGCCGCGTTCGTCCGGCAGATCTGGCAGCTTCAGGGGATCAACGCGGCGAGCATGGGAACCACCGGCATCGAGGCGTCCTATGGCGTGGAAAAGCTCGCCCACACGACGCCTGACCCGGTGCAGCTTCATCACAGTCTGGCGCGCATGGCGTTTCACGGCGTCACCCACCTGGCGCTGGAGGCATCGAGCCACGGACTGATGCAGCGCCGGCTCGATGGGGTGCGGCTGCTGGCCGGGGCTTTCACCAACCTCAGCCGCGATCACCTGGACTACCACGCGACATTTGAAGACTATTTCGCCGCCAAGATGATCCTGTTCGAGGAATTGCTGCCGGCGGGCGCAACGGCGGTTGTCGACGCCGATGATCCGATGTCGGATGAAGTGGGGCAGATTTGCCGCAACCGCGGCCTGCGGGTGGTGTCGGTCGGCAAGAAGGGCCGTGACATCCGCTTGCTTGGTGTGAAAGGCAAGGGTGCTTCGCAAGCCATCAAGGTCCGGGTCGGGGCAAAGACGTTTGAGACGGAGTTGCCGCTGGTCGGAGCGTTCCAGGTTTCGAACGCGCTGGTTGCAGCCGGGCTGGCGATGGCCGGCGGGGTCGGCACCGCGGACGCGATTGCGGCGCTGGCGCAGCTCAAGGGCGCCAAGGGCCGTCTGGAGCAGGTGGCCGAACTGGCCAATGGTGCGCGCGTGTTTGTCGACTATGCTCACACGCCGGATGCTCTCGATACTGCGTTGAAGGCCCTGAAGCCCTATGCCAAGGGCAAGCTTGCAGTCGTGTTTGGCGCCGGTGGCGACCGCGATGCCGGCAAACGGTCGCAGATGGGCGAGGCGGCAGCGGCCACTGCAGACCGGGTTTACGTGACCGATGACAATCCGCGCAGCGAAGAGCCGCAGGACATCCGCCGGCAGGTCATGGAAGGATGTCCGGACGCGATCGATGCGGGCGGGCGGGCCAAGGCCATCGAAACGGCGATGGCCGAGTTGGGCAAAGGCGATATCCTGCTGGTGGCGGGCAAGGGCCATGAGACCGGTCAGGAGATTGCCGGCGAGGTGCATCCGTTCAGCGATCATGATGTGGTGCGCGAACTGGCGGGCCAACCGCGCCGCAAGGACGACGGTTTGTGGACGGCCGAGGCGTTGGTTGCAGCGACCGGCGGGGAGCTGATTGGAGACGTCGATCAGGCAATCGGCGGTGTATCGATCGACAGCCGTACGGTTGAGCCGGGCGAGCTGTTCTTTGCAATCAAGGGCGACAGCATGGATGGCCACGCCTATGCTGCCGATGCGCTGAAGGCTGGTGCTGCGCTGGCCGTGGTATCCGATGTCGACAAAGCGATGACCAAGGCCGGTGCCGTGCTGAAGGTGCAGGACACCCTGAAGGCGCTGGAAGACCTTGGCCGGGCGGCGCGGGCGCGCAGCAGGGCAAAGATCATTGCGGTGACCGGCAGCGTCGGCAAGACGACGACCAAGGATGCCCTGCGCCTGGCCCTGTCGGCGTGCGGCAAGACCCACGCCTCGGTGTCATCGTTCAACAATCACTGGGGGGTGCCGCTGAGCCTGGCGCGCATGCCGCGCGACACCGAGTACGGTGTGTTCGAGATCGGCATGAACCATCCAGGCGAAATCACGCCGCTGACCGAGATGGTCAAGCCGCATGTGGCGATCATCACTCAAATCGCTGAAAGCCATCTGGGGTTTTTCAAGTCGCTTGACGAAATTGCCGATGCGAAAGCGGAAATCTTTTCGGGTATGCGGCCGGACGGCGTTGCGGTTATCAATCGGGACACGCCGTACTTCGAGCGGTTGCGCGATGCGGCCAGGGCCCAGGGGCTTGAGCGTATCGTCGGGTTCGGCGCAGATGACAATGCCGATGTGCGCCTCGACACCGCCGAGCTGCATTCGAGTCGTTCGCGTGTGGCCGCCAATGCGCTCGGCGAAGAGCTATCCTTTGAGGTCGGCATGCCCGGCGCGCATGTCGTGATGAACACGCTGGCGGTTCTGGCGGCGGTCAAGCTGTCAGGTGCGGATCTGGCGCGATCGGCGCAGGCCCTGGCACACATGAAGCCGGCCAGCGGGCGGGGGGTGCGTTACAAGCTGCGCACCGGCGATGGCTGGTTCACCCTGATCGATGAGAGTTACAACGCCAACCCGGCATCTATGCGGGCGGCCCTGCAGATACTGCAACACACATCCACAGGCCAGGGCGGCCGGCGCATTGCTGTGCTGGGCGACATGCTCGAGCTGGGCGAAAATGCATCGAGATTGCACGAGGAATTGGCACAAGCTGTGGATGCCGCCGGTATCGATGCGGTATATACCTGCGGGCCTGAGATGCGGCACTTGCATGAGGCACTGCCGCAGGGTGTTGCCGCGGCGCATGCGGTATCGAGTGCGGAGCTTGAATCCGATGTGCTCGGTGCCGTTCGAGCAGGCGATGCGGTGATGGTCAAGGGCTCGCTGGGATCCCGGATGGGCCCGCTGGTGCAGGCGCTGCGCGACAGGTTCGGCGACAACACCGACACGGGGCATGATGACGGTGCCGACGAAGGGGCAAACTAGGTATGTTGTATCATTTGATGCTGTCACTGAGCGAGCAGTTCTCGGCGCTGAACGTGTTCCGCTACATCACGTTCCGCACCGGGGGTGCGATCATGACGGCGTTGTTCTTTGTCTTCCTGTTCGGACCCGGCATCATTGCAATGCTGCGCATCAAGCAGGGCCGGGGCCAGCCGATCCGCGAAGACGGCCCCGAGCGCCATATCGTGGAAAAGCAGGGAACGCCGACGATGGGCGGGCTGATGATCCTCACCGGTATCGTCGTGTCGACATTGCTGTGGGCCGATCTGTCGAACCTGTATGTCTGGGCCGTGTTGTTCGTCACGCTGGGGTTCGGCGCGATCGGGTTCTATGACGATTATCTGAAGGTCACCCGGTCAACGGCGGGCGGGTTCTCCGGCAAGGTGCGACTGTTGCTGGAGTTCATTATTGCCGGGATCGCGGTGTTCGTGTTCATGCAGATCGGCAAGCCTGAACTGTCGCGGGCGCTGGCGTTTCCGTTCCTGAAGGAGACCCTGCTGCAGCTTGGCGTGCTTTTTCTGCCGTTCGCCGTACTGGTCATCGTCGGCTCGGGCAATGCGGTCAATCTGACCGACGGGCTGGACGGGCTGGCAATCGTGCCGGTGATGATCGCCGCTGCAAGTTTCGGGTTGATTGTCTACCTGGTCGGCAATGCGGTGTTCGCCAACTACCTGCAGCTGCATTTCGTCAAGGGTTCGGGCGAATTGTCCGTGTTGTGCGGTGCCGTGGTCGGGGCCGGGTTGGGGTTCTTGTGGTTCAATGCCCCACCGGCGATGATTTTCATGGGCGATACCGGATCACTGTCGCTGGGCGGGGCGCTCGGGGCGGTGGCGGTGGCGGTCAAGCACGAATTCGTGCTGGCGATCGTCGGCGGACTTTTCGTGCTCGAGACGGTTTCGGTCATCGTCCAGGTGATATCGTTCAGGCTGACCGGCAGACGGGTGTTCCGGATGGCGCCGCTGCACCATCATTTCGAGCAGAAGGGCTGGAAGGAACCGACCATCGTGATCCGCTTCTGGATCATTTCGGTGGTGTTGGCGCTGATCGGGCTCGCCACGCTGAAGTTGCGATAGGACAAGGGTTTCGTGTTCGCCGCCAGCAAATTCGCCAATCGAAAGATCGCCGTCTTCGGGCTTGCCCGCTCCGGGCTGGCGCTGATCGATGCGCTGGTGGCCGGCGGTGCTGAGGTGCTGGCCTGGGACGACAATGCGGCATCGGTTGCGCGCGGGCGCGAAAACGGATTGCCGATTGCCGATCTGACGTCAACCGACTTTGCCCAGCTCGATGCACTGGTTCTCAGTCCCGGTGTGCCGCTCACCCATCCCGCTCCACACTGGGCCGTGGCGAAGGCCACCGCCGGCGGCGTGGAAGTCATAGGCGACACCGAGGTGTTCATGCGCCAGATCGCCGGCAGCGGTGCGCGCACCGTGTGCATCACCGGCACCAATGGCAAGTCGACGACGACGGCACTTGCCGGGCACGTTTTGAGATCGGCCGGATACGCGGCCCATATCGGCGGTAATATCGGCAAGGCGGTTTTCCTGCTGCCGCCGCCGGATGAAAAGACGGTCTATGTGCTTGAACTGTCGTCCTATCAGATCGATCTGATGCCGGGGCTGAAACCGGATGTCGGGATCTTGATGAACCTGACGCCGGATCATCTCGACCGCCATGGCACGATGGCCAACTATGCGGCGGTCAAGGCGCGCATGTTCGCGCGCCAGGACAGCGGCGACACGGCGGTGATCTCCATCGACGATGCCTGGTGCCGCGAGATCGCGGCACAGGTAACGGCTCCGAAGCTGGTGGCGATGTCGGTCGAGACGGCACTCGACAACGGGGTCAGCGCGGCGGACGGCGTGATCTGCCGCGACGGGCGCAGTATCGTCGACCTCGCCGGCATCATCAACCTGCGCGGCCGGCACAACTGGCAGAATGCCTGTGCCGCCTATGCAGCGGCCAGGGCAATCGGTGCCGACGATGCGGCCATCGCCAGGGGCATGCAGTCTTTTCCGGGCCTGGCGCACCGCATGGAAGTGATCGGCAGGCGGGGCAATGTCGTCTTCATCAACGATTCAAAGGCGACCAATGCCGATGCGGCCGGGCATGCGCTGGCGGCGTTCGAGCGCGTCTACTGGATTGCCGGCGGCCGGGCCAAGTTCGGCGGCATCGAGCAACTGGCGCCGTTGTTTAAACATATTGCCGGCGCCTACCTGATCGGCGAGGCGGCACGCGACTTCGCGTCGACGCTGGGCGACAAGGTGCCGGTGTACATGTGCGACACGATCGACAAGGCGGTTGCGCGCGCCGGCGACGATGCGAGCAGGGACGATGCCGACGAGGTCGCTGTAATGCTGTCGCCGGCCTGTGCTTCGTTCGATCAGTTCGCAGATTTTGAGATACGCGGCGATGCCTTTCGCGCCGCGGTTATGGGGCTCGCAGGAGTTCGCGAAACGACGGGGGAGATCGCCTGATGCTGATAAGCCGTTCGGACAGAGGAGTTCTGGCGAGTTGGTGGTTTACCGTCGATTGGCTGCTGATGAGTGCGGTGCTGCTGCTGATGGCGGCCGGGGCGATGTTTTCCCTGGCGGCCAGCCCGCCGGTTGCGGCGCGCATCGGGCTTGACAGTTTTCATTTCTTTACCCGGCAGCTGATTTTCCTGGCGCCGGCGATTGCGGTCATGGTCGCGGCATCTTTCCTCAAGCCGCGCATGGTCTGGCGGGTGTCGTTCCTGGTCTATGTCGTGGGCATGGCGCTGATGGTGGCGGCGATGAAGTTCGGCCCGGAGATCAAGGGCGCTCATCGCTGGATCGA
>JAHEJE010000112.1 GCA_024639035.1 Alphaproteobacteria bacterium | reverse complement strand
TCGGTTCGGCGCCGCTCGAAGTCAGTTTCATCATCATGGGCGTTGCGATGGGAGCCTGCGGCCTGGGCGCGTTCAATCTTTCGCGGCTTCCCTCTGCTGCAGTCATCTATGCCTCGCTGGTCACCGCTTCGCTGGCCGGATCATCGTTCATGCTCGGCGGTTCGGTCGGTGCCACGACGGCGTTCCTCGGCCTGGTCTACGGCATCGCGCTGGCGGCGATGATCGTGCAGAGCCACCATCGCGAGGTGAAACGGGCGGCTGGCGAAGAGGCGCTGGAGACCCAGAACAAGATCATCAAGCTGCTGCTTCGCGAGTTCGAATCCGGGACCAAGGACTGGCTTTGGGAGAGCGATGCGGACGGCAAGATCACCTATGCATCCGAACGACTGATCCAGCTCTCGGGCAAGAAGACCGAGCGGGTGATCGGTGCGACCCTGATGCAGGCGATTGCAGCGAAGCGGTCGCATCAATCGTGGATCGAACTGGCCAAGGCAACCCGCGAGCGCCGGCCGGTGGAAATGATCGAAGTGCCGGTACGCACGAATGATCAGACGACGTGGTGGCAGATGAATGCATCGCCAATGTTCGGCACGGCCAATGATTTCCTCGGCTATCGCGGCGTCGCCGTTGATATCACCGAGGTGCGCAAGCAAACCGCTGCTTTAGTCAAAGCCAAGCAGATTGCCGAGCGGGCCAGCGATTCAAAGTCACAGTTCCTGGCCATGATGAGCCATGAACTGCGCACCCCGCTCAATGCTGTCGTCGGCTATTCCGAACTGATCGTGGCGCGGAACAAGGCGGTCAACGGCAACAAGCTCGATGCGGAATATGCGCAGAACATTGCCGATCAGGGCAAGCATCTCAATCAGCTGATCACCAACATTCTCGACATCACCCGGCTCGAACGCGGCAAGGTCGAGCTGATCGAGCAGGAAATCGACCTCAACGAACTGGTCGAGGCGATCTGCAAGATGTGCCGGATTCAGGCTCGTTCAGCGGATGTTTCGCTTTCGACACGGTACAATGATCATAACCTGGTGGTGACCGGGGATCTGACCCGGATGAAGCAGATTCTGATCAACCTGACGGCAAACGCCATCAAGTTCACGCCGGCGGGCGGGTCGGTCGAGATCGGTGTCGCCAAGGGGGCCAAGGGCGCCCCGATCATTACCGTATCGGACAGCGGCATCGGTATCGAACAGTCGAAGATCGACCGGATGTTCGAACCGTTCACCCAGGGTGACGGCAAGAATTCACGGCAATTCGACGGGGCCGGTCTCGGCCTGGCGATTTCGCGGGAACTGGCGAGAATGCACGGTGGCAATCTCACGCTGCAGAGCGTCGTCGGACAAGGTACCGAAGCAATGCTGTTGCTGCCGTGCAGCCGTATCGTGAGCAAAGGCAGTGCGGCAACCGAAGCCGCCTGATCGCGGCCGCTTCGAGGCCCGTTTGCAATCAGGCGGCGTTATGCCAGCCAGCGCTTGCGGCGCTTATAGGCCTTCACATTGCGGAACGACTTACGGTCTTCGCCGGCCACGCCGAGGTAGAATTCCTTGACGTCCTCGTTCTCGCGCAGTTCGGCGGCCACGCCATCCATGACCACGCGGCCGTTTTCCAGGATGTAACCGTACTTGGCGTAGCGTAGGGCAACGTTGGTGTTCTGCTCGGCGAGCAGGAAGCTGACGCCCTCATCTTCGTTCAGCTTCTTGACGATCTCGAAGATTTCCTCAACCAGCTGTGGGGCGAGGCCCATGGAGGGTTCATCGAGGAGGATCATGGTCGGGCGCGACATCAGGGCGCGGCCAATGGCGCACATCTGCTGTTCGCCGCCGGAGGTATAGCCGGCCAGCGACGTGCGCCTTTCGCGCAGGCGCGGGAAGTAGCCGTAGACCATGTCCAGGTCGTGGTTGATGGCGGATGAGCCGTCGCGACGGGTGAAGGCGCCGGTCAGCAAATTTTCCTCGATCGTGAGATGTTCAAAGCAATGGCGGCCTTCCATCACCTGAATGCAGCCGCGCTTGACCAACTCGTTGGCCGAGAGGTGATCGATACGGTCGCCCTTGAACTCGATCGAGCCCTTGGTGACATCGCCGCGCTCGGCGCGCAGCAGGTTGGAAACGGCTTTCAGCGTTGTCGTCTTGCCGGCGCCGTTGGCCCCGAGGAGGGCAGTGATGCCTCCCTCGGGGACGTCGAGTGAAACGCCTTTCAGAACCAGGATCACATGGTCGTAGATCACCTCGATGTTGTTCACCTTGAGCAGTGGGCTTGCCGCTGCTGTTTCAGGTGCCGGTGATGAGGCGGTCTGGGTCATGGCCTGAAGGTCCGTCCGTCGTTAGCCGCAGTCGCGCGGGGTGAGGTTGTTCTCCTTGGCGTAGGCGCCAGAGTCCTCGGCGATCAGGGCATCGACCACTTCGCGGTCGGCGTCGTAGAAGTCGGTCACCTTGTTCCACTTCTTGGCGCCGGCGTCCCATTGCTGCAGGAACACCTTGCCGGGGCCGCCGTGGTTGGCGCAGGTGATCGTGATCGGGATGGTGAAGCCTTCCAGACCAAGCTCCTTGAGGCGCGCCTCGTCGACATTGAGGTTCTCGAAGCCATCACGAACCTGGGCCGCCGTCGGTGAATCGGTGCTGTGCATCTTCATGCCGGTGCGGATCGCTTCGGCCTGCCAGGCTGCGGCGATCAGGCCGCGGTTGTAGAGCACTTCGCCGATGCGGTCCTTGTCGCCAGCGCCGCTGCCGGCGTCATAGACGTGCTTCATGATGTCGGCATGGACCGGGAAGTCGGTGCCCGAACCGTGGAAGGTGCCGGACAGATAACCGTTGGCGGCATCGCCGGCCGGCAGAACGTCGTTCTCGGAGCCCGACCACCACACGCCGATGAAATGATCCATCGGATAGCCGATCGAAGCGGCCTCCTTGATCGCCACCTGGTTCATCACGCCCCAGCCCCACATCAGGGTCCAGTCGGGGCGTTCGCGGCGGATCTGCAGCCAGGTCGACTTCTGTTCCTGACCGGGATGGTCGACGGGCAGAAGCTGGAGCGAAAAGCCATGCTTTTCCGACAGCTTTTCAAGCGTGCGGATCGGCTCCTTGCCGTAGGCCGAGTTGTGGTAGACGAGGGCGATCTTCTTGCCCTTCAGGTTTTCCATGCCGCCTTCCTTCTCGCCGATGTACTTGACGAAAACCGAGGCCTGATCCCAGTAGGTGGCAGGGAAGTTGAAGACCCATTCGAAGATCTTGCCATTGGCGGCCGAGGTGCGGCCATAGCCCATGGAAAAGACCGGGATCTTGTCGACCGAGGCCTTGGGGATGAGCTGGTAGGTGATGCCGGTCGACAGCGGCTGATACATCAGCGCGCCGGTGCCCTGGCCCTTGGTGTTCTCGTAGCATTCAACGCCCTGCTGGGTGTTGTAGGCGGTTTCGCATTCCACCAGGTTGACCTTGGAGCCCTCGATGCCGCCATCGCGGGCATTGAGCAGGTTGAAATAGTCGGCATAGCCATTGGCGAACGGGATGCCGTTCGGGGCATAGGGGCCGGTGCGGTAGACCAGCGACGGCACGGTCAACTCTGCAGCCAGTGCAGTACCGGCCAGCAGGCCGGCGGTCAGCGCAACTGCGCCCAGTCCGGTGGCAATCTTCTTCATCATCATGATTTTGTCCTCCCAGTTGATGATTGTGTGTGCGGCCCTAGTAGGGGAATGGCCACAGTCTAAGCTTTTCCTTGGTAATTTGCCAAAGCCGGTTGAGGCCGTGGGGTTCGGCGATCAGGAAAAGAATGATCAGCGAACCAAGCAAAACAAGTTCGACGTGCTTGGCCGTGGCAACGGTCATGGCAAGCCCGCCGACCAGCACGGACTTGAGCAGGATCGGCAGCAGCACCAGGAAACCGGCGCCGAGGAACGAACCGAGGATCGAACCCAGGCCGCCGATGATGACCATGAACAGCACGTTGAAGGAAACGGTGATGCCGAAGGCTTCGGTCGGTTCCACGGCGCCGAGCCATACGGCGAACAGCATGGCGCCGGCCATGCCGACGTAGAACGACGATACGGCGAACGCCGACAGCTTGGACCACAGCGGACGCACGCCAATCAGTTCGGCGGCAATATCCATGTCGCGGATCGCCATCCACATGCGGCCGATGCGGCCACGGGTGATGTTCTTGGCGATCAGGGCGAACACCGTGACCAAGGTGAGGCAGAACAGGTACTTTGCCCATATCGGGGCCTGCGGACCGCTCACCTCCAGGCCGAAGGCGGTGCGTGCGGGTGCCGAGATCATCCCGGTGGCGGAGTAGTTGAAGAACCAAGGCACTTTGTTGAAAAGCCAGACCAGAAAGAACTGGGCGGCCAGGGTGGCGACGGCAAGATAAAAGCCCTTGATGCGTAGCGACGGCAGGCCGAAGACGGTGCCGACGGCGGCGGTGACGAAACCGGCAAACAAGACAACGATAGTGAGGTCGAGCCCGGGGAATGCAGTCATCAGTTTGTAGGCGGCATATGCGCCGACGGCCATGAAGCCTCCGGTGCCAAGCGAGACCTGGCCGCAATAACCGGTGAGGATGTTCAAGCCCAGCGCTGCCATGGAATAAATCAGAAACGGCAGCAGGATGGCGTTGGCCCAGTAATCATTGATAAGCAGCGGCACAACGAGGAAGGCAACGGCCAACAGCAGCGCCATCGCCCATTTGTCCTGGGGCAGGTTGAGAATCTGCTGGTCGGAGGCGTAGTCGGTCCGGTACTGGCCGGTTTCGCGGTAAAACATCGCCCTACACCCTTTCGATGATCTTTTCGCCGAACAGGCCTTGTGGCCGGAACAGCAGGAAGGCCAGGGCCAGCATATAAGCAAACCAGTTCTCGATGGCACCACCGAGGGCCGGGCCCCAATAAACCTCGGCGATCTTCTCGCCGACGCCGATGATCAGGCCGCCGACGATGGCGCCGGGAACCGAGGTAAAGCCGCCGAGGATCAAGACCGGCAAGGCCTTCAGGGCAATCAGCGACAGCGAGAACTGAACACCGGACTTGGTGCCCCACATGATGCCGGCGACCAGGGCCACGAGGCCGGCGACGGCCCACACGACGATCCAGATCTTTTCCAGCGATATGCCGACCGACATGGCAGCCTGGTGATCGTCGGCAACGGCACGCAGGGCACGGCCAATGCGGGTCTTCTGGAAGAAGATGGTCAGCGCGGTGACCAGGATGGCGGCGGTGACTGCGGCGACGATCTCGAGTTTTTCCACATAAAGCCCAGGCCCGTCGAGCAGCCATTGCGAAGCGCCCTGGGGAATGCCGAGATTGACCACCTTGACGTCCGAACCCCACATGATGTCGCCGGCGCCCTCGAGGAAATAGGCAAGGCCGAGCGTCGCCATGAACAGGATGATCGGCTCCTGATTGATCAGGTGATTAAACACCAGCTTCTGGATCAGCCAGGCGAGGCCGAACATGATGGCCACGGTCAGGATGATGGCCAGCCAGCCGGGTGCGCCGAAGTTATCCATGATCCCGGTAAGGGTAAGCGCGGCGAACAGGGCCAACACACCCTGGGCGAAGTTGAAAATGCCGGAGGCCTTGTAGATCAGCACGAAACCGAGCGCGACCAGGGAATACATTACCCCGGCCATGACGCCGGATATCACCGTTTCGGCGAAGAACAGCGGCATGTCGGTCCACATCTTGGCGAACGGCTCGATCAGGAACGGATAAACGGCGTCATACATGTCGTTGTTCCCTAATCATGCGCCACGCCGAGATAGGCGTCGATGACCTTCTGGTTGGCGCTGACCTCATCGGGCGTGCCGTCGGCGATCAGTTCGCCATGGTCGAGAACGACGACGCGGGTCGACAGGTCCATGACCACGGCCATGTCATGCTCGATCAGCGCGATGGTGGTGCCGAACTGTTCGTTGACGTCGAGGACAAAGCGCGACATGTCCTCCTTTTCTTCCAGGTTCATGCCGGCCATCGGCTCATCTAGCAACAGCAGTTCCGGCTCGGCAGCCAGAGCGCGGGCCAGTTCCACGCGCTTTTGCAGACCATAGGGCAGGCGGCCGACCGGGGTCCTGCGGATGTGCTGGATTTCCAGGAAGTCGATGACTTCCTCGACCTTGGCGCGGTGCTCGATCTCCTCGGCGCGGGCCGGGCCGAGGTGCAGGGCCTGCCAGAAGATGTTCTTGTTCATCTTGGTGACGCGGCCGGTCATGATGTTGTCGAGGGTCGACATGCCGCGAAACAGGGCGATGTTCTGGAAGGTGCGCGAGACGCCCTGGCTGGCGGCGACGTAGGGGCGCATCTCGGAGCGCTCGACGCCCTTGAACCAGATGGTGCCCTGCTGGGGGTGGTAGAAACCGTTGATGACGTTGAGCATCGAGGTCTTGCCGGCGCCATTGGGGCCGATGATGGCGCGGATCTCGCCCTTGTGGATGTCGAAGCTGACGTTCTTGATGGCCTGGACGCCGCCGAACGACAGGGTGACGTCTTCGACGGCCAATAGGACTTCCGGTTGCGGGGTTGGCTGTTCGAGGGCGGCCATTGCTATTCCGCCGCCTGCTTGAACTGCTCGGCCCGGCTGTGAAGCGTCATGTCGCGGATCTCCACATTGCCTTCGATAACCCCCTTGCGGCCATCTTCGAAAGTGACCTCGGTCTTGATGTGCTGGCGCGACTTGGCCGGATCGTACAGGGCATCGATCAGCGGCCCGTAGCGCTCGGTGACCAGCGAGCGGCGCACCTTGTTGGTGCGGGTGATCTCGCCGTCATCGGGGTCGAGTTCCTTATGGAGGATCAAGAAGCGCTTGATCTGGGCGCCGGCAACACGCTCCTCGCCGGCCAGTTCGCGGTTGACCTCGTCGACATGGGCTTCGATCATTTCATAGACGCGCGGATGGCCGGCCAGTTCCTGGTAGCTGGCATAGACCACGTTGTTGCGTTCGGCCCAGGAGCCGACGGCGGTCAGGTCGATGTTGACGAAGCAGGCGACGTAGTCACGCTGATGGCCGAAAGCGACGACCTCCTTGATGTTGGGATAGAACTTGAGCTTGTTCTCGATGTATTTCGGCGGGAACATGGTGCCGTCGTTGAGGCGGCCGACGTCCTTGGCCCGGTCGATGATCTTCAGGTGTCCGTGCTCGTCGAAGAAGCCGGCATCGCCGGAGTGGACCCAGCCGTCCTTGGTCTTGGTCTCGGCGGTCGACTTCTCGTTCTTGTGGTATTCCTTGAACACGCCCGGTGAGCGGTACAGCACCTCGCCCTTATCATCGAGTTTGATCTCGATGCCCTTGAGCGGTTTGCCGACGGTATCGGCATAGATTTCGCCGTCCGGCTGGTTGGTGACATAAACAGCGGCTTCGGTCTGGCCGTAGAGTTGCTTCAGGTTGATGCCGATGGAGCGGAAGAAGCGGAAGATTTCCGGACCGATGGCCTCACCGGCGGTATAGCCGACACGCACCTTGGACAGGCCGAAGCGGTTTTTCAGCGGGCCGTAGACCAGAAATTCACCAAGGGCGTACTTGAGCCTGGCGATGAACGGCACGCTCTCGCCGTTGAGGATTTTCTCGCCGTATTGCCGGGCCACGCCGATGAAGTAGTCGAACATCTTCTTTTTCAGTTTGCTGGCGTCCTCCATACGCACCATGGTCAGCGTTATGATGTTCTCGTAGATGCGTGGTGGGGCGAAAGCGTAGGTCGTGCCGATCTCGCGGCGGTCGTCGACAACGGTTTCCGGGCTCTCCGGGCAATTGACACAATACCCCGCGGCATAGGACTGGGCGTAGGAGAACACGTGATCGCCGACCCAGGCCATCGGCAGATAGGCGATGACCTCTTCATCCTTGCCGAGACGGTCGAATTCGTTGGCGACGTCGGCGGCCCACATCACCGACCCCATGGTCAGCACCACGCCCTTGGGCTTGCCGGTGGTGCCGGAGGTATAGAGGATAATCGCGGTGTCGTCGGAACCGCCCCTGGCGATCTCGTCGAGCCAGGCCTGCTCGCCGCCCGGTTGGTTCAGGGCTTCGCGGCCGAGGTCCTGGACGGATGCGAAACTCTGCACACCTTCGACCTTGTAGAATTTCAGGCCGCGGTCGTCGTCGTAGATGATGTGCGCGATGGTCTTTGAGGTCTCGCGGATTTCCAGCAGCTTGTCGACCTGCTCCTGATTCTCGACGATAGCGAAGGTGGCGTCGGCATGGTCGAGGACGTAACCCATCTCTTCGGCCACCGAGTCCTGGTAGACCGGCACGGGTACGGCGCCGAGGGCCTGGGCGGCGCACATCGACCAATAGAGGCGCGGGCGGTTGTCGCCGACGATGGCCAGGGTGTCGCCGCGCTTCAGACCAAGCTCGCGCAGACCCATGGACAGGCTGCGAACTTCATCGAGCACTTCAGCCCAGGTCCATCTCTGCCAGATGCCGAGATCTTTCTCACGCATGGCAGCGTCGCTGGCGAACTTCTTTGCATTGCGCAGCAGCAGTTTTGGAAATGTGTCTTCAGCCGCGGCTGGTGCCGGCCCGGATGCCACCTAGTGTCCCTCCACATGTCTGGCCGTTGCCTCTTTTTTAACGGGCATTCGGCGCACACCACTCAAAAAAGTGTTACATCTTTCGATATCAAGAAATCAATTTGTGTATCACAAAATCATGTGGCGTTGTTTATGCCTTATCGGGGCAAACAAAACCATAGAACGGAAGTTGGATGCCGCCAAGCGCAAACATGACGGATAGCGAACAGGCGGAACGGTCTGCCCCCTAGAGCACTTTTCGATCATACGGAATCGCTTGACCGGATTTCCGCGCCTGCTGGCTAGGCATGGTCGGCGCCGCGGTCTGGTTGACCGCAAGGCGAGCATGGTGACGTCCAGAAGGCGCG
>JAHEJE010000111.1 GCA_024639035.1 Alphaproteobacteria bacterium | reverse complement strand
GTGCTCCAACTTTTTAAGTCAGACACATCTGCCGGGGCGGTGCCGGTGATCCTGGTGGTCACGCGCGATGCCTCTACGGTTCAGGCGATGGAGGTTCTTGCCGCGAAAGACCGCGGTGGCGAGTTGCGGTTCATCGAGGCGGGCCGCGACGATGCTCTCAAGCAGTTGCGCACCGGGGCCGCACCCGATGTTCTGGTGCTCGAACTCGACAGCGCCGACGAGCGCGACCTGGCCGGTATGCACGAGGTGATCGAGGCCAAGCCGGAGGAGGTTCCGGTGGTGGTCGTCTCGCCCAGCATCGATGAAGAGATGGTGCGCCTGTTCCTGCGCCTGCGCGTCGCCGACTGGCTGCGCAAACCCGCCGACCCGCAGGAATTGGTGCAGGTCTGCCGCCGTGTCGTGCCGACCAACGAAAAACCGGCCGGTCAGACCACCCGTTGCATCAGCTTTACCGGTGCCCATGGCGGCGCCGGCGCCACGACCCTGGCGGTCAATGCCGCCATCTTGATGAGCGAGAAGAAGCGCAAGGAAAAATCCTCCGTCACCTGCCTGGTGGACCTCGATTTCTCGACCGGCATGTGCGGCGAATACCTCGATGTGCCGCCCTCCATGGTTCTGGCCGACATCGTGCCCAATCCCGACCGCATGGACGACCAGCTGCTCGGCATCATGCTGGCGCATTATTCGCCCAAGCTGTCGTTGCTGGCCTCGCACGCCAAACTTGGCGAGTATACCGATATCGATCCGGTCATCGTGGCCCGCTTCCTCGATCTGGTGGCGACCCGCTTCGCCAATGTCGTCATCGACATGCCGCGCAACTGGACGAGCTGGACCGAGAGCATTCTGCTCGGGTCGCAAACATGCTATATTGTGACGGAACTCACGGTTCCCGGACTACGCGCGGCGCGCCGTATGGTGACCGAGATTCATGAGCGCCTTGGCGATGATGCGGATCCCAAGGTGATCATCAACAAGAACAGCCGGCAGCTGTTCAAGACCGGAATTTCCGCCAAAGAGGCTGAACAGGTGCTGGGAGATGCACTGGCGGGATATGTAGGCGACGAAACCAAGCTGGTGCGCGAGGCCATCGACCGCGGCGTGCCGGTGTCCGAACTCAAGCGGCGTAACAAGGTTTCGCGCGATCTCGAAAAGATCCTGTTCAGCAGCAATTAGGCGGCACGCCATTTGCATGGCCGCAGTATTGTGAATTGAATTTGGCACAGGTTGCAGATGTCTGCAGCCCCGGTGTCGCCGGCAAGACAGGATTTCAAGCTCGCCATGTTCAGCAAGTTCGTCAGCAGGAAGAAGAAGGATGAGCACCGCACGGAACCGGAGCTGGCCGAAGTCGCGGTTGCAGAAATTCAGGACCAGGCCGGCGCCAACGGCCAGGTCGCCAAACCCGCCATCGATGCCGGCGTGCTGCTCACCGACAAGTTCCTCGATGCCAAGGTCAGGCTGCATCGCCGGCTGATCGACGAGATCAACCTGCCGGCCATCGACAAGATGCCCGAAGCCCAGCTGCGCGAAGAGCTGCGCGGCCTGATCAGCGAATATGTGGCGGCCGAAAAGCTGCCCTTGAACTCCGGCGAGCTGGCCAACTTCATCGATGAGATTTTCGATGAACTGGTCGGCCTTGGTCCCCTGGAGCCGCTGCTCAAGGACCCGACGATCGCCGATATTCTGGTCAATACCCATGAACAGATTTACGTCGAACGCTTCGGCCAGCTGGTTCACACGCCGGCGCGGTTTAAGGACGAAGCCCATCTTTTGAGGATTATCAACAAGATCGTTGCCGCTGTCGGACGCCGCGTCGATGAAAGCCAGCCGATGTGCGATGCCCGTCTCCTCGATGGCTCGCGAGTCAACGTCGCGGTCAAGCCGGTCGCGGTCGATGGCGCCCTGATGTCGATCCGCAAGTTTTCCAAGCAGCCGTTCTCGATGGAAAAACTGGTGTCTGTCGAGGCCCTGCGGCCGCAGATGGCCGAACTGCTGCAGGCCGCCGTCGCCGCGCGCATCTCGCTTGTGGTCTCGGGCGGTACCGGCTCGGGCAAGACGACCATGCTCAATGCCCTGTCGACCTACATCTCGCACAAGGAGCGGTTGATCAGCATTGAGGATGCCGCCGAGCTGCAGCTCCAGCAGCCGCACGTCGGCCGCATGGAAACCCGGCCGCCCAGCGTCGAGGGCAAGGGCGAGATCCGCCAGCGCGAATTGGTGAAAAACGCCCTGCGTATGCGTCCCGACCGCATCATCGTCGGCGAGGTGCGTGGCGAGGAGGCCTTCGACATGCTGCAGGCCATGAACACCGGCCACGAAGGCTCGATGACCACGATCCACGCCAACACGCCGCGCGATGCCATAGCGAGGATCGAGCAGATGGTCGGTATGGCGGGCTTTCCAATGACCATGAAAAGCACCCGTTCGCAGATCTCGGCCGCGATCACGTTGATCATCCAGTTGCAACGGATGAGCGACGGTAAGCGCAAGGTGGTCAGCGTCTCGGAAATTACCGGCATGGAAGGCGACGTCATCCAGCTGCAGGAAATCTACAAGTATGTCCGCACCTCGACCGATACCGATGGCACCGTGCACGGTCACTTCCAGGCAACCGGCGTGCGGCCGAAGTTCCTTGGCGAACTTGCGGCGATGGGCTTTTCGGTCCCGTCTTCGTACTTCGACCCCAACAAACCCCTGTAACAGCGATGCCATTCAATATCGATTCCATCTACCTGATCTACATCGTCGTCGCCTTGTCGGCGATCTTTGCCGTTGAAGCGATTTATCTGATCATTTCGCGGCGCGCGTCCTACAACAAGTCGAAGAACGACCGCTTGGCCGCGACCAAGGATGTGGTTGGCGGTGAAGCCGTCCTGGTCGAATTGCGCCGGCGGCGAGGCCTGTCGACCGATGGCAAGTACATCCTGCCGGCCGTGAGCTTCAACCGCCTGGTCGTACAGTCCGGCGTCAAGCTCGGCATGTTCAAGCTCATTGCCATGTGTCTTGGCCTGTTCTTGATCACCCTGGCTTTGGTTTTGTTTGTGTTCAAGCAGGCACCTTGGGTCGGCATCGTCGCCGGTCTGGTTGCCGGTATGGTCCTGCCGTTCGTGTATCTCTGGATCGCGCGGATATTGCGTCAGCGCAAGTTCAGCACCCAGTTGCCGGACGCCATTGACATCGTGGTCCGCAGCCTGCGCTCCGGTCACCCGATCCCCGTCGCTCTGGCCATGGTCGGCCGGGAGATGGCCGATCCGATCGGCAGCGAATTCGGCATGGTGCTCGATGAACTGACCTATGGCCTGAGCATGGAGGAAGCGCTCAAGAACATGAGCTACCGGGTCGGCCAGGAGGATCTCGGCCTGATGGTCACCGCGGTCAGCCTGCAGGCGCAGACCGGCGGCAACCTGAGCGAGGTCCTGAGCAATCTGTCGACGATCATTCGGCTGCGCTTCAAGATGCGCCGCAAGGTCAGGGCGCTGTCGGCTGAGGGCCGCGTGTCCGCCTATGGTCTGATCGCCATTCCGCTCATTTTGTTTTGCGTCCTGTGGATTATTGCGCCGAATTATTATGGCGATGTCTGGGAGAATCCGCTTGTGCTACCGCTGCTCCTGTCGGCCCTGTTTTGGGGGTTTATCGGGGCGATCGTGATGTACAAAATGGTGAATTTCAAGTTTTAGGTGACCGTTGAAATGCTCGCTATCGAGACCATAACCGCCTGGGTCAACGCCAATATTCTTTTGACGGTGGGCGCAGCAGTGTTTCTCGCAGTCGTGTGTCTGACGCTGGCGATCAGCGGGTTCGTGTCGAGAGAACAGCAGATCAGAAAGCGCGCCCTGCAGCCGTTCATCATCGGCGACACCAACGTTCTCGAAGACCGGCGTGCCCTTGGCCATGAAAACGCCACCTCGATTGCCAAGATGCTGCGCCGCGTCTCGGACAACGTCAAACCCTCCGACGACATCGATAAGGGCGGCAAGATTCGCCAGCAGCTGCGCGCCGCCGGCTTCTTCGACCCTCAGGCGATAAACATCTTCCATGCCGCACGTATTGTCGGCGGCATCGGGCTGCCGCTTCTGGCGCTGATCATTCAGCCGGTTCTCAATCCGGAAGCCTCGTACAACCTCGTTCTGCTCCTGGTGCTCATATGTGCCGCTCTTGGCTACTTCCTGCCGAAAGCCTATCTCGACAACCGGGTCGGTCGGATCCAGCTGCAGCATCGCTACGGCTTTCCCGACTTCCTCGATCTTCTGGTGGTGAGCACCGAAGCCGGCATCGCCATCGAATCGGCCATCGACCGGGTCGGCAAGGAGATGGCCCACACCTTTCCCCATCTGGCAGCGCAGCTCTATATCCTGAATTTGGAACTGCGGGCCGGTCGTTCTTTGTCCGAGGCGCTCGAGCGTTTTGCCGGCAATGTCGGCATTGAAGAGGCAAGATCGTTCGCAACATTGATCCATCAGTCGCAGGAACTGGGATCGAGTCTGGTCGATGCCTTGCGCGTCTACAGTGAAGAAATGCGCGACAAGCGCCTGTCTCGCGCCGAGGAAAAAGCCCACGCCTTGCCGGCGAAACTGGTGATCCCGCTGGGGCTGTTCATCTTCCCGATCATGCTGGTTGTCTGCCTGACGCCGGCAATCGTCCGCATCAACGACGCATTTTTCTAAGACCAAGGCGCGTCTGGCGGCCTCCACAACCGACTCATTGTTGACCGGTGGCAGGAAACGAGTGCTCTTCCATGATTCTTGCTGCTAAATTTGTCGCCGCCGGCATGCTTTTCCTGCCTTTGCTCTATGCCGCGATTCAGGATTTCAGGGCGATGCGCATTGCCAACTGGATCAGCGTTTTGATCGCCGCTGGATTTGCCCTGTTTGCCGCGACCCATTGGCAGATGTTGAACTTCTCGATGCACCTGCTGATTGCTGCGGTGCTGTTCGCGATCACCTACGGATTTTGGCTGCTTGGCTGGTTGGGCGGCGGCGATGTCAAACTGATCACGGCTGTCGGCCTGTGGCTCGGACCTGTCTATGCTTTTCCGTTCATTGTCATGCTCGCGGTGTCTTCATCTCTGCTGTCGATCGGTCTGCTGATCGTCAGGCGCTGGGCCGCGGGCAGGGACATGTCCGGTTATTCCCCGTCGATGCAGCGAATAGCAGGTATTGCCGGAACCGGGGCCTGTCCCTATGGCATTCCGATCTGCCTGGCCGCCTTCGCGACATTGCCCGAACTCTTCTTCGCCTAGAGCGCGAGCCGGGTCCGGGCATTGTCATACTGCTCCTTGAGCAGACGAATGCGGTCTCGTGCCGTGGTGACCTCGCTGACCGCGCCGATGCCCTGGCCGGCCCCCCAGATATCCTTCCAGGCCTTGGCCTTGTCGCCGGCGAAACTCATGGCCGACGGGTCGCTTTCCGGCAGGTCGTCCGGGTTAAGGCCGGCGGCGGCAATCGATGGTTTGAGATAGTTTCCCATGACTCCGGTGAACAGGCTGGAATAGACGATGTCGCTGGAATCGCATCTGGCAATCATCGCCTTGTAGGCATCTGCCGCGCGCGCCTCGTGCGTCGCAATGAACGCCGAACCGATGTAGGCGAGATCCGCCCCCATCGCCTGGGCGGCGAGGATGGCATCGCCCGTTGCAATCGCCCCGGACAGGGCCAGCGGGCCATCGAACCATTGCCGGATCTCCTGCACCAATGCAAACGGCGATGTCGTGCCGGCATGGCCACCGGCCCCGGCGGCGACGGCGACCAGCCCGTTTGCCCCTTTCTCGATCGCCTTGCGGGCAAACCGGTTGTTGATGACGTCGTGCAGCGTGATGCCGCCATAGGATTGGGTCGCCCGGTTCACCTCCTCGCGCGCCCCGAGCGATGTGATCACGATCGGCACCCGGTGCCTGACGCAACATTCCAGATCGCTGTCCAGCCGGTCGTTCGAACGGTGGACGATCTGGTTGACCGCGTAGGGTGCCGCCGGGGCGTCGGGATGGGCGCGGTTATGGGCGGCAAGCTCTTCGTTGATGTAGGCAAGCCACTCGTCGAGTTGGCTCTGCGGCCGTGCATTGAGAGCCGGAAACGCCCCGACGATGCCGGCCTTGCATTGTGCCAGGACAAGGTCGGGATTGGAGATGATGAACAGCGGCGCACCGATCGCCGGCAGTCTGAGGGTGTCGAAAACGTCGGGCAGAGCCATGCTGTACAATCCTGGCGAATTCCTGATATGCACCCATAGCCGAATTGCTCAGCCCGCGGCAATGACCCGCTCGGAGGATTGCGGCGGTGATCGAACCGGAAGGACAACGCATGGCGGATTTCGACAACCTGACCCTGACGGTCGCGGACGACGGCGTGGCCCTGGTGAAACTCAACCGGTCCGAGGTCCGCAATGCCTTGAACCTGGCGACCCGGCGTGAGCTGGCCGCTGCGTTCACCCGCCTGCAGGACGATGCGCGGGTCCGCTGCATCGTGCTGACCGGCGATGACAGGGCGTTCGCCGCCGGCGCCGACCTCACCGAATTCGTCGATGCCGATCCGGTCGAGATCATCAAGCGCCGGATGGAACGTTACTGGGCTGCCATCGCCGCAACGCCGCAGCCGGTGATCGCTGCGGTGCAGGGCTATGCCTTGGGTGGCGGCTTCGAGTTGGCGCTGGCCTGCGACATGATCATCGTTGCCGAGGATGCCCAGCTCGGCCTGCCGGAACCGCGCGTCGGTATCATGCCCGGCGCCGGTGGCACCCAGCGCCTGGTCCGCGCCATCGGCAAGCACGCCGCCATGCACTTGTGCCTGTCGGCCAGACCGATCACCGGGCGCCGCGCCTTCGAGCTTGGTCTGGCCGGTGATGTCGTGCCGGCCGAGGATGTTCTGGACACCGCCCTTGGCCTGGCCGCCAGCATCTCCCGGCTGCCGCCGCTTTCGGTGATGAGCATCAAGGAGGCCATTGTCACCGGCGAGAGCGCGCCGCTCGATGCCGCCCTGATGCTCGAACGCAAGGCTTTCCAGCTTCTGTTCGCCTCCAAGGACAAGACCGAGGGGATGACGGCATTTCTGGAAAAGCGCAAACCGCACTTCAAGGGCGAGTGAGGCGTCGGTCAGGGGTCATCCAGACATATGCTTTAAACTTAAAATATTTCTGTTGAATATATTTCTGGCGCACGATAGGCTGGATCATCGCTATCACCAGCATGGGACCATCGATTGCCCAGTCGCCAGCCCAAGACCCGGATTGAGTTTCCGGCCGGTCCATCGCAGGACAAGGCACAGGACATGTTGAATGTCCGCTTGTGGCTTCGGGTTCTCACCTGTTCCAATCTCATCGAGGCAGAGGTCAGAGCGCGATTGCGCACCCGATTTGCGATGACCTTGCCGCAATTCGACCTGATGGCCCAGCTCGACCGGGCGCCGGGAGAAGGCTTGACCATGGGCGAACTCGGCAACCGGATGATGGTATCGGCCGGCAACATCACCGGCATCACCGATCGCCTGGAGCGCGACGGCCATGTCGTCCGGGTCCGCTCAAGCGCCGACCGCCGCAGCCAGAATGTCCGATTGACCGACAGCGGCCGCGAGGTCTTTGCGGTCATGGCCAAGGCCCATGAAGGCTGGATAACGTCGATGTTCGCCGGCATGCCGGTAACCGCAAAGGAACAGTTGTTTGAGCATATGGCCGACCTCAAACAGGCGGTCCTGGCCGACACATGCAGAGCAGGTGCAGATGACTGAAGGACTGACCAGCTACACCGCACAGCACTTCAACTGGCGTGTCGCCGGCAAGGTGGCGACCATTGAACTCAACCGTCCCGAGCGCAAGAACCCTCTGACCTTTGAGAGCTATGCCGAACTGCGCGACGTGTTTCACGCGCTTCGGCATGAAACCTCGATCAATGCTGTCGTCCTCAGCGGAGCAGGCGGTAATTTCTGTTCCGGCGGTGATGTGTTCGAGATCATCGAACCGCTCACCCGCATGGATATGCCTGGGCTTTTGAAGTTCACCCGCATGACCGGGCAGGTCGTCAAGAACATGCGTGCCTGCCCGCAACCGGTCATTGCTGCCGTTGAGGGGGTTTGCGCCGGTGCCGGCGCCATTCTCGCCATGGCCAGCGACCTGCGCATAGCAAGTCCCTCGGCCCGCACCGCATTCCTGTTCAACCGCGTCGGCCTGGCTGGATGCGACATGGGCGCCTGCGCCATCCTGCCGAGGATCATCGGCCACGGCCGGGCCAGTGAACTGCTGTACACCGGCCGGGTGATGACCGCCGCCGAAGGGGAACGGTGGGGGTTCTTCAACCGGCTGGTCGATGACGGATCGGCGCTTGCCGAAGCCCGGGAGCTGGCTGCCAGCCTGGCCGCCGGGCCTACATTTGCCAATGCCATGACCAAGACCATGCTGCACCGGGAGTGGGCGATGGATATCGACACGGCCATCGATGCCGAAGCCGAGGCCCAGGCCATCTGCATGGCGACCAGGGACTTCCAGCGCGCGTTCGAGGCGTTTGCCGGCAAGACAAAACCGGTCTTCAAGGGGAATTGAGCGTGCACCGCCCCGACAGCGATATCCTCGATCTGCCGTTCTTCAGTAAAGAGCACCGGCAGTTGCGCGACCGCATCGATGGTTGGGCCACGGACAATGTGCAACGCCTGGTCGGCGATCACGGCGACCCGGACGCTGCCTGCCGCAAGATTGCCGCCGCGCTCGGCGAAGCTGGCATCCTCGAATTCACCGTACCCTCCGAAGGTGGCGGCGTGCATGACCGGCTCGACGTGCGCAGCCTGGCCATTGCCCGCGAAACCCTGGCCCGCCACGACGGCCTTGCAGATTTCACCTTTGCCATGCAGGGTCTCGGGTCCGGACCGATCTCGATCTGCGGCTCGACCGAACAGCAAC
>JAHEJE010000110.1 GCA_024639035.1 Alphaproteobacteria bacterium | reverse complement strand
GCTACGATCACTCTTACTTCTTCATCGCCACGTTCATGCAGGACCACATCAACTGGCACGCGGATGCACTGAACTAGAGCACTTTTCGATCATACGGGATCACTTGATGGAGCCAAATTCGCTCATATGGCAGGCGCGGTGCGCAGCGCGATGCGGTGCATCGGGCAAGCGCGGCAACGCACCAGATGGGCGAATTTGGCCCACCGCAGGCCGGATTTCCGCGCCTCCTGGACGTCACCATGCTCGGCTTGCGGTCAATCAGACCGCCGCGCCGACCATGCCTAGCCAGCAGATGCGGAAATCCGGTCAAGCGATTCCGTATGATTGAAAAGTGCTCTAGGGTCGAAACTCTCGCCGGTTTCGCCAAACTGGCTGACTATGGTGATCTATCGCCATGGACTTCGCCGTATAGGTTGCCTATATCAGCGAGTATCGAATTTGTATTGGCACCGGGGCCTGATCGCAGGCACGCCCGGACTACCGGCAAGGAACGATTGAATGCCATGGAATAATAACGGCAATGGTGGTTGGCAAGGCGGTGGCGGCGGCGGCGGTCGCGGGCCCTGGGGGCAAGGGCCTTCCGGCGGCGGGCCTGGCCGCGGCGGACAGACACCCCCCGATCTCGAGGAAATCATCAAAAAGAGCCAGGAGCGGCTGAAGGATATTATTCCCGGCGGCGGCGGGTCGTTTCCGTGGATCATCATGATCGTTGCGGCGGTCGGCATCTGGTTGTTCAACAGCGCCTACCGGGTGCAGCCTGACGAGCAGGGCGTGGTGTTGCGCTTCGGCGAATATGCCCGCACCACCGAGCCGGGTCTGCATTTCGCGCTGTGGCCGGTCGAGACGGTGGAGACGCCGAAGGTCCTGAAGGAAAACCAGATTACATTCGGCGGCCGTGGTCAGGCCGTCGGCCAGATGCTGGCGGGCGATCAGAACATCGTCGATATCCAGTTCACCGTTCAATGGCGCATCAAGGATGCTCAGAACTTTCTCTTCAATGTCCGCGAGCAGGAAGAACTGGTCGCAGTGGTGGCTGAGAGCGCCTTGCGCGAGATCGTCGGGCGCACGCGGGCCGACCAGATCCGTACCCGCGGTCGTCAGGAGGCCCAGCAGCAGGTGCGCGAGCTGATCCAGCGGACGCTCGACAGCTACCAGGCCGGCATCACCATCAACGGTGTACAGCTCGAAAAGGCCGATCCGCCACCGCAGGTGATCGACGCCTTTGAAGAGGTGCAGCGCGCCGAGCAGAACCAGAACAAGTTCATCCGCGATGCAGAACAGTACCGCAACCAGCTTCTCGGCGGTGCACGCGGGCGGGCTTCGCAGATTGTCGAAAGCGCCAAAGCTTACAAGTCCCGCGTCGTGGCGGAAGCAGAAGGTGAGGCGAACCGTTTCTCCCAGGTCTATGCCGAATATGCCAAGGCCAAGGACGTAACGCGCAAGAGGATTTTCCTCGAGACCCTGGAAGAAATCATGCAATCGACCAACAAGGTGATTATTGAAGGCGACAAGGGCTCCGGCGTCGTGCCGTATCTGCCGCTGCCGGAGATTCAGAAACGTTCAAGCGGAGCAAACTAATGAAGAACATCTTTAAATCGTTCGGTTTGCTGATCGTGGCGGGTGCGGCATTTCTGATCTTCACCTCGACATTCATCGTTGACGAACGCGAAAGGGCGCTGGTTGTGCGCTTTGGCGACATCAACCGGGAAATCAGCGAACCGGGGCTTTATTTCAAAGTCCCGTTTGCAGAGGAACTGGTGCGCATCGAAGATCGCATGCTGTTTATGGAGACCAACGACAAAAGCGTGCAGGTGGTAGATGGGCGGCGCTATCTGGTCGATGCCATCACCATGTTGCGTATCGTCGATCCACGCAAATTCCGTGAGACCGTGGGTGCAGATTTGCGGTTGGCCCGTGCCCGGATCGAAACCCGTATCGAATCCGCCCTGCGTCAAACCTATGGCCGCAGAACGTTCGATTCAGCGCTGTCCAAGGACCGGGCCGCGATGATGCGCGAGATCCGCGATCAGGTGCGTCCGGAAGCCTTGTCGCTCGGCATCGAGATCGTCGATGTGCGGGTGCGCCGCACCGATCTGATGCCGGATGTTCTGAAAGACACCTATGAGCGCATGAACGCGGAACGGTTTGCCGAGGCCGCGGAACTGCGCGCTGTCGGTGAGGCGCAGGCGGCCCGCATCAAGGCTGAGGCAGACCGCCAGAAGGTCGAGCTGGTCGCGGATGCCCAGCGCGAGGCGGAGATCGTGCGCGGTAACGGCGATGCGGAACGCAACAGCGTGTTTGCCGAGGCGTTCCAGCGCGACCCTGAGTTCTTCGCGTTCTACCGCACAATGCAGGCCTACTCGAAGAGCCTGACGGACAAGGATACGACGCTGGTGCTCAGCCCGGATTCGGAGTTCTTCAACTACTTCGGCCAGTCGACGGACCGCACCGGAGCCAAGCCCGCCGCGGAATGAGTGAGCTTGTGACAGCGGTGGGCCTGGTCTTCGTCCTCGAAGGATTGGTCTATGCGCTGGCACCGGGGTTCCTGAAGGAAATGTCTCGGTTGATTGAAACCATGCCGGAAGAAAAGATGCGGGTTGCCGGGCTGTGGGCCGTCGGCGGCGGTGTGCTGATCGTCTGGATGGCGCGCAGTCTGCTTGCCTGAACGCCATGGCGGTGCACTCAATTGTGAAGCTGCGCGGCACCTTGCCTGCGCTATATGAGATTACTGGAAGATTCGGAGTAGCGAAAATGTCTGCAATTGCCCGGCCTGAACTGCCCTTGCACCAGCGCGTTGCGCAACAGGTGACGATGTTCATCATGCTGATGGTGCTGCTGGTCGCGGCTGCGGCCGACGCCCGGGCGGCGGGCCCGCAATCGGTCGCCGATCTGGCGGAGCAACTGACACCGGCGGTGGTCAACATATCGACCCGGCAAAGTGTCAAGGGCCGCAGCGAGAACCTGCCGATCCCCGATCTGCCGGAAGGTTCGCCGTTTCGCGAGTTCTTCGAAGAGTTCTTTGAAAAGCGTGGCAAGAACAAGAACCAGCCGCCACGGTCGCGCAACCTCAATTCGCTCGGTTCCGGGTTTGTCGTCGATCCCGACGGCATCATCATCACCAACAACCATGTGATTGACGGCGCCGACGAGGTGCAGGTCAATTTTGCCGACGGCAGCAAATTGAAAGCCGAAGTCATCGGCCGTGACGCCAAGACCGACCTGGCGGTGCTGAAGGTGAACCCGGACAAGCCGCTGCCGGCGGTATCGTTCGGCAACAGCAACAACATCCGGGTTGGCGACTGGGTGATGGCCATCGGCAATCCGTTCGGGCTTGGCGGCTCGGTGACGCTGGGCATTGTGTCGGCGCGCAACCGCAACATCAACTCCGGGCCCTATGACGACTTCATCCAGACCGATGCTGCGATCAACCGGGGCAATTCCGGCGGGCCGCTGTTCAACATGAACGGTGAGGTGATCGGCATCAATACGGCGATTATCTCGCCCAGCGGCGGGTCGATCGGCATCGGCTTTTCGGTACCGTCATCGACGGCGGTCGGGGTGATCGATCAGTTGCGCAATTTCGGCGAAACCCGGCGCGGCTGGCTTGGCGTCAAGATCCAGTCGGTCGGCGAGGACATGGTCGAAAGTCTCGGGCTGGACAAGCCGAGCGGGGCGCTGGTTGCCGATGTCACGGCGACGGGACCTGCCGAAAAAGCCGGGATCAAGGCCGGCGACGTGATCGTGAAGTTCGACGGCAAGGATGTCGATCAGATGCGCGACCTGCCGCGGCTGGTGGCACGCGCACCGGTTGGATCGACGGTGACCGTCGAAATCATGCGCAAGGGTAAACCGCAACAGATCGAAGTCGAACTCGGGCGGCTCGAAGAAGGCGAAAAGATTGCCGCCAAAGCCGAAAGCGGCAAAGCGGATCAAGACAATGGTGCGGACGTTCTCGGCATGAAACTTATGCCGTTGAACGATGAATTGCGCGCCAAGTTCAAGATCGGCGGAGAGATCGAGGGCGCGGTGGTGACCGAGGTGTCACCCGACAGCCCGGCGGCGGAAAAGCGCATTGAGCCGGGCGATGTCATCGCCGAGGCGGGCGAACAGAAGATTTCCCAGCCGGGTGATGTGTCGGCGCAGGTCGAAGAGTTGAAAAAGGAAGGCCGCAACTCGATCCTGCTGCTGGTGCTGAAAGCGTCACGCAAGTTCGACCCGCACTTCATCGCCCTACGCTTGAAGAAAGGCTGAGCAGGATACGCTTCAGCCGGTGATGAAATCGGAACCGGCGTAGCCCTGCAGATAGAGCAGGGCGGTCAGGTCGCCGTGATCGATGACATACTGGGCGGCGTCGCGGACGGCCGGCTTGGCGTGCATGGCGACGCCCATTCCGGCGGCCTGCAGCATCGCCACATCGTTTGCCCCGTCGCCGACCGTAATGGCATCGCATGGCTGCAATTGCCGTTGCCCGGTGAGGCGGCCGAGGGCTTCCAGTTTCGCTGCACTGCCGAGTGCGGGCTGCTCGACACGGCCGGTCAGAAGGCCGTTCTCGATGATCAGCCGGTTGGCCTGATGGCTGTCGAAGCCGCAGTGGTATGCGACGTGGTGGGTGAACTGCGAAAAGCCGCCGGAAATCAAGGCGCAATAGGCGCCACTTGCCTTCATGGTTGAGACCAGTGTGCGGCCGCCGGGAACGAAGGTTATGATGTCGTCGATGACCGACTGGATGACGCTTTCTCGAAGGCCTTTCATGAACGTTACGCGCTCTTTCAGGGCCTCGACGAAATCGATTTCACCACGCATGGCGCGGCGGGTCACCTCCTTGATGTGATCGCCGGCGCCGGCGGCAATACCGAGTTCATCGATGCATTCCTGGTGGATCATGGTCGAGTCCATGTCGGCAATCAGCAGCCGCTTGCGGCGGTTGTGCCGGGGAACGACGTTTACATCGATCGGGGCGGTGGCGATGATGGCGCGGGCGGCGTGCAGCGCGGCATCGGGCGAGGTTTCTTGCAACGGCAGATCGCAGGCGATGCCCCGGGCCAGCCAGACGATTTCGCGGGCGCCGGCGCGGCCGGCCACAGCGGCGGCCAGTTCAGTCGTGACAAGCGGCTGCTCGGGGCTTGATATCAGGGACAGAACGAACATGATGACTTTCGGTATTCACAATGGCGGATGTGGCGCATGACCAGGCTGCGGGTTGTTCTTATCGCAGGGCCGACGGCCAGCGGCAAGTCGCTGGCTGCAGCCCGCGTCGCCGCCGCGCTGGGCGGGATTGTCGTCAATGCGGATGCCATGCAGGTCTACCGCGACCTGCACATCGTGACGGCGCAGCCGGAGCCGGATGACCTGGCGCTGGCGCCGCATCACCTGTTCGGTCATGTCGACGGGGCGGAACGCTACTCGGTGGGCCGGTGGCTGGTCGATGTCGGCCTGGTCTTGAAAACCGCGGCACGACGCGGGCAGCCGGTGGTGTTCGCCGGCGGGACGGGGCTTTACTTCAAGGCGCTGTGCGAGGGACTTGCCGAGATGCCGGCGGTGCCGGCGCAGATCGAAAGGCGCTGGCGGCGGGTATTGAAGGAGGACGGGCCGTGGGCGTTGCATGGCGTCTTGATGGCGCGCGATCCCGATGCTGCCGACGGCATAGACACAAACGATGGCCAGCGCATCGTGCGGGCGCTGGCGGTGCATGAGGCGACCGGCAAGTCGATCCGCAAATGGCAGAGTGCAGCGACAAAGCCTCTGGTACGGCCGGCGGATGTGCTCGCCAAGGCGGCACTGATGCCGCCGCGCGAGGATCTGTATGACCGGATCGAGCGCCGGTTCGATACGATGCTAGCGCGCGGGGCGCTCGACGAGGTCGCGGCCTTGCTGGCGCGCCGGCTCGATCTCGACCTGCCGGTGATGAAGGCCATCGGCGTCCCGGAACTGGCTCGGCATCTCACCGGCGCGGTATCGATCGAAGATGCCATCGCCAAGGCAAAGACCGCCTCACGACGCTATGCCAAGCGGCAGATGACCTGGATACGCGGCCAGATGACCGACTGGCCCGTCCATGCCGCACCTGATGAGCTGATTCAAGCATTCGACCGGGCAGGCGGTGATTGGGTCATCGGCGACGCCCCTTGACCCGGCCGGTGAAGCCGCCTAAAACCCGCCTCATGAATACGACAGCAATTCTCGTGGTGATGACGCGCGCCTCCGGGGTAGCCCGATAAGCTACCCGGTGAACGGAAAGCGCGCGCAACAAGGTCCCTTCAGGGGCCTTTTTTATTGCCTGGCTGACATATTCAGGGCTACGAACCTTGTGCAACGAACAAGAGAACGCGGAACACGACGATGGGCGAACAAGACGGACAACAGATGACGGGTGCGGAAATCATTCTGACGGCATTGGCCGATCAGGGTGTGGCCCATGTCTTTGGCTATCCGGGCGGTGCGGTGCTGCCGATCTACGATGAGATTTTCCAGCAGGAGCATGTCCGTCACATCCTGGTGCGTCATGAGCAGGGCGCGACCCACGCCGCGGAAGGCTATGCCCGCTCAACCGGCAAGGCGGGCGTTGTCCTGGTGACCTCCGGGCCCGGCGCCACCAACGCGGTGACCGGCCTGACCGATGCATTGATGGATTCGATCCCCATGGTCTGCATCACCGGCCAGGTGCCGACGCATCTGATCGGCAACGATGCCTTTCAGGAGTGCGATACGGTCGGCATCACCCGGCCGTGCACCAAGCACAACTACCTGGTCAAGGACGTCAACGACCTGGCGCGGATCATGCACGAGGCGTTCTACGTCGCGACCTCCGGCCGGCCCGGCCCGGTCGTCGTCGATGTGCCCAAGGATGTCCAGTTCGCCACCGGCACCTACGTCGGGCCGCAGAACATCGTGCACAAGACCTACAAGCCGACCGTCGCCGGCACGCCGGAGCGCATCGCCCAGGCCGTCGAACTGCTGGCCACGGCCAAGCGGCCGATCATCTATTCCGGCGGCGGGGTGATCAACTCCGGCCCGCAGGCCTCAAAGCTGCTGCGTGAACTGGTGGCGATGACCGGTTACCCGATCACCTCGACCCTGATGGGCCTCGGTGCGTTTCCGGCCTCGGGCAAGGAATGGGTCGGCATGCTCGGCATGCACGGCACCTACGAGGCCAATATGGCGATGCACGATTGCGACGTCATGCTGTGCGTCGGGGCGCGGTTCGATGACCGGATCACCGGACGCACCGATGCGTTTTCGCCGGACTCCAAGAAGATCCATATCGATATCGACCCCTCGTCGATCAACAAGATCATCCCGGTGGATGTCCCGATCGTCGGCGACTGCGCCAATGTCCTGGGTGACATCATTGCCGGGCTGAAGGCACGCGGCCAGGAACAGAACTGGGATGCTCTGCAGGGCTGGTGGCGACAGATCGGCCGCTGGCGGCGCGTGGAGTGCCTCAAATACAAGGCCAACTCGGATGTCATCATGCCGCAATACGCCATCGAGCGGCTGTATGAGCTGACCAAGGACCGCGAGACCTACATCACCACCGAGGTCGGCCAGCATCAGATGTGGGCGGCACAGTTTTACCGCTTTGAGGAGCCGAACAAGTGGATGACCTCGGGCGGTCTGGGCACCATGGGCTACGGCCTGCCGGCGGCGGCCGGTGTTCAGGTGGCGCATCCGGATGCGCTGGTCATCGACATCGCCGGCGATGCCTCGGTGCTGATGACCATCCAGGAGATGTCGACGGCGGTACAGCACAAGCTGCCGATCAAGATATTCATTCTCAACAACCAGTATATGGGCATGGTGCGCCAATGGCAGCAGCTGCTGCACGGCAACCGGCTGTCGGAGAGCTACACCGAGGCCTTGCCGGATTTCGTCAAGCTGGCCGAGGCCTATGGCTGCGTCGGCATGCAGTGCTCCAAGCCGCAAGACCTCGACGGCGCCATCCAGGCGATGATCGACTGCGATCAGCCGGTGATCTTCGATTGCCGGGTCGCCAATCTGGCCAACTGTTTCCCGATGATCCCGTCCGGCAAGGCGCACAACGAGATGCTGCTGGGCGAGGAGGTGTCGGATGAGGAGGTCGGCTCGGCGGTCGACGAGGCCGGCAAGGTGCTGGTGTGAGCAGGGCAGGAGACAACGACATGAACACGCAGACAGATATCCAGCACGGCTCGGCCTACTTCCTCGACGACACCCGGGCACCCGAGGTGGTGCACACGCTGTGCGTCGTGGTCGACAACGAGCCAGGCGTGCTGGCCCGCGTCATCGGGCTGTTCTCGGGCCGCGGCTATAACATCGAGTCGCTCACCGTATCGGAAACCCAGCACGAATCGCACATCTCGCGGATCACCATCCAGACCCGCGGCACCTCGGCGGTACTCGAACAGATCAAGGCGCAGCTCGAACGCCTGGTGCCGGTGCACTCGGTGGCCGATCTCACGGTTTCCGGTAATGCCATCGAGCGCGAACTGGCGCTGATCAAGGTCACCGGCAAGGGCGAACAGCGGGTCGAGGCGCTGCGTCTCGCCGATGCCTTCCGCGCCCGCGTCGTCGATGCCACCAACGACAACTTCGTCTTCGAGCTTACCGGCAAGACCCGCAAGGTCGATCAGTTCATCTCGTTGATGCAGCCGTTGGGTCTGAAGGAAGTGGTGCGTACCGGCATAGCGGCGATCTCGCGCGGGCCGGAAGCGATGATGATTTAATGGGGTTACGGGGCGTATGGGTCGAAACATCGTGAGATGGTTCGCTACTTGTTTCGCACTCGCGATGCTGACGGTTGCCGCGCCACTGGTGAGCCGGCAGGAGGTCTTGGCTGCATCTGCACACATCGAAGTGGTGCATCTGGTGCCATGTCTTCTACCAGTACATTCATGGCGGCAAGAGTAAGTTCACCTATCATCCCGGCAATCCCGATGCTCCCGACCGGCGCG
>JAHEJE010000109.1 GCA_024639035.1 Alphaproteobacteria bacterium | reverse complement strand
GCGCTCAGCTTCAACGGCCTCGGCAACGCCTTTCACATCGCCGCCATCAACGGCGGTCGCCACATTGCCCCGCTGTTCGCCGGCGGCACCGTGCATGCCTGGAGCGAAGTGGCAGACAAGGCCGAAATCCCCGGCCGCACAGACATCGGCGCCCTGCGTCTGACCACCTGGGCCGCTCTCGACCGCCCGTGCGCCAATTTCCCTGGCAAGACCGAAGACGGCTATGCCGAAGGCGTCCTGCTCGAACTCGACTATTGGGCCTGTTTGCCGCGCTGATGCGCAAATACCGATGTTTCGCCTTTCGAGGCATTTACATTTGTGCACTGCAACCTATAACTAGATATGCGGCACCATCGCGTTGCCGAAACTCGTCGGGGAAAACAAGGGGTAAACGCCCTCATGGCTGGCACCGGAGCAAGTGACAGACGGCCATTGTCGCCGCATCTGCAAGTCTACAAACCCATGCTGTCCATGATGATGTCGATCATCCACCGCGTCACCGGTGCGGCGCTCTATTTCGGCACCTTCTTGCTGGTCTGGTGGCTGGTCGCCGCGGCCGCTGGCCCGGAGTACTTCGATTTCGTCAACGGCCTGTACGGCTCCTGGTTCGGCCGCATTATCCTGTTCGGCTACACCTGGGCGCTGCTGCACCACATGATCGGCGGCATCCGCCACTTTATCTGGGACACCGGCCGCGGCTTTGAGCTCGAGACGGTCGAGTGGATGTCGAAGGCAGCTCCGGTTGCTTCGGTTGCGCTGACCGTTGCCGTTTGGATCATCGCCTACATCGTGAGGTAGCGAAATGTCGATGCAAACCCCGTTGAACAAGGTCCGCGGTCTCGGCTCCGCCAAGTCCGGCACCGAGCACTGGTGGCTGCAGCGCGTCACCGGCATCGCCAATCTGGTCCTCGTCGTCTTCTTCATCTTCCTCATCATATCGCTCGTCGGTAAAGGCCACGGCGAGGTCTCGGCCACCCTTGGCAACCCGCTTGTCGCCATTGCCATGCTGGCACTCATCTTGTCGGTCACCTGGCACATGTGTCTCGGCATGCAGGTGATCGTCGAGGACTACGTGCAGGCCGAGGGCTGGAAGATCGCCATCCTGCTTGCCAACAAGTTCTTTTGTGCGGCCATGGCGATTGCCGCCATCTTTGCAATCTTGAATCTCAGCTTTGGAGCGTAGAGCCGAAATGGCGGGACCACAGACCAACAGCGCAGACGAAACCTTCGGCGCAGCGACCAGCTTCTCGATCGGCGGCCAGGCCTACGATGTCATCGATCACACCTTCGACGTTGTCGTCGTCGGTGCCGGCGGTGCCGGTTTGCGCGCTGCCGTCGGCTGTTCCCAGGCCGGCCTCAAGACCGCCTGCGTCACCAAGGTATTCCCGACCCGCTCGCACACCGTGGCCGCCCAGGGCGGCATCGCCGCTTCGCTCGGCAACATGGGGACCGACAACTGGCGCTGGCACATGTTCGACAGCGTCAAGGGCTCCGACTGGCTCGGCGACCAGGACGCCATCGAATACCTCGCCCGCGAGGCTCCGCAGGCGGTCTACGAACTCGAGCACTGGGGCGTGCCGTTCTCGCGCACCGAGCAAGGCAAGATCTACCAGCGCGCCTTCGGCGGCATGACCACCAAGTTCGGCGAGGGCCCCGCCGCCCAGCGCACCTGTGCCGCCGCCGACCGCACCGGCCATGCCATCCTGCACACGCTGTACGGCCAGTCGCTCAGGCACGACGCCCAGTTCTTCATCGAATATTTCGCCCTCGACCTGATCATGGACGAGGACGGCACCTGCCGCGGCCTGATGGCCCTCAACATGGAAGACGGCACCATTCACCGCTTCCGCGCCCACCGCACCATCCTGGCCACCGGCGGCTACGGTCGGGCCTATTTCTCCTGCACCTCGGCCCACACCTGCACCGGCGACGGTAACGCCATGGTGCTGCGCGCCGGCCTGCCGCTCGAAGACATGGAATTCGTCCAGTTCCACCCCACCGGCATCTACGGCGCCGGCTGCCTGATCACCGAGGGCGTGCGCGGCGAGGGCGGCTACCTGACCAATTCCGAGGGCGAGCGCTTCATGGAGCGCTATGCCCCGTCGGCCAAGGATCTTGCCTCGCGCGATGTCGTCTCGCGGGCCATGACCATGGAAATTCGCGAGGGCCGCGGTGTCGGCAAGGAGAAGGATCACATCTACCTTCATCTCGACCACCTCGGTGCCGACCTGTTGCATGAGCGCCTTCCCGGCATTTCCGAATCGGCCGCGATCTTTGCCGGCGTCGACGTCACCAAGGAGCCGATCCCGGTGCTGCCGACCGTTCACTACAACATGGGCGGCGTGCCGACCAATTATCTCGGCGAGGCCGTCTGCCCCAAGGGCAGCGATGCCGACGCCGTTGTGCGCGGACTGCTGGCCGCCGGCGAGACCGCCTGCGCCTCGGTGCACGGTGCCAACCGGCTCGGCTCGAACTCGCTCACCGATCTGGTGGTTTTCGGCCGCGCGGCAGCCCTGAAATGCGCCGAAACCCTGGAGCCGCACACCTCGCATGCCGATCTGGCAGCCGATGCCGGCGAGGCCGCTCTGACCCGTCTCGACCGGTTCCGCCATGCAAAGGGCGGCACCCCGACCGCTGCCATGCGCCTCAACATGCAGCGCACCATGCAGGAGTTCTGTGCCGTCTACCGCACCGGGGAGGTCCTGCAGGAAGGGGCCGAAAAGATCGACGGCATCTGGAACGGCATCGACGACATTAAGGTCACCGACCGCTCGCTGATCTGGAATTCCGACCTGATCGAGACCCTGGAATACGACAACCTGATCTCTCAGGCCGCCGTCACCATCCACGGCGCCGTCAACCGCCAGGAAAGCCGCGGCGCCCATGCCCGCGAGGACTATCCCGACCGCGACGACCAGAAATGGATGAAACACACCCTCGCCTGGACCGACGATGCCAAGCGCACCGTCAAGCTCGGCACCCGACCGGTGCACACCTACACGCTGTCCAACGAGATCGAATACATCAAGCCCAAGGCCCGGGTGTACTGAAACGGAGCGGTGATTGCCGGGCTTGCTTTCGGCAATGACAACAAGAGACGAACGCCATGGTTGAATTCACACTGCCGAAAAACTCCCAGGTCCAGCCGGGCAAGGCTTGGCCCAAGCCCGACGGCAAGCGCCTGAAGGAATTCCGCGTCTACCGCTGGAACCCGGACGACGGCAGCAACCCGCAGCTCGACACCTACCATGTCGACCTCGACGAATGCGGACCGATGATCCTCGACGCCATCATCAAGATCAAGAACGAGCAGGACCCGACGCTGACCTTCCGTCGCTCGTGCCGCGAGGGCATCTGCGGCTCCTGCGCCATGAACATCGACGGCACCAACACGCTGGCCTGCACCAAGGGCATCGACGAGGTCGATGGCCCGGTCAAGATTTACCCGTTGCCGCACATGCCTGTCGTCAAGGACCTGGTGCCGGATATGACCCGGTTCTATGCCCAGCACCGCTCGATCGAACCGTGGCTGAAAACCCTTTCGCCCCAGCCGACCCGCGAATGGGCCCAGTCGAAGGACGACCGCGAAAAACTGGATGGCCTCTACGAATGCATCCTGTGCGCCTGCTGCTCGACGTCATGCCCGTCCTACTGGTGGAACGGCGACCGTTACCTCGGCCCCGCCATCCTCCTGCAGGCCTACCGCTGGCTGATCGACAGCCGCGATGAAGCCACCGGCGAGCGGCTCGACAACCTGGAAGACCCGTTCCGGCTCTATCGCTGCCACACCATCATGAACTGCTCCAAGGCCTGCCCCAAGGGCCTCAACCCGGCCAAGGCCATCGCTGAAATCAAGAAGATGATGGTCGAACGCCGCGTTTGATCCCGCGCTGTTGCACACAATCTGCATCGTCACTCACCTGTAAAGCCGCGCTTGCGTAAAACGCAGCTGCACACACCCCGCCTATTCCTTTGCCTGACACACCGGACACCCCCGGTCCGAAACGCAAAGGAGCATGCCATGGCAGCCGGTCCCACATCTGCCCCGCCTCAATCGGCACCCGCAAACCCTACTCCCCCTGTCCGCCGCATGCGCCCGATGAAGGTCGGGCCCGGCCTCAAGATCATCGGCGTCGCCATCCTCGTGCTGCTGATGGGCATCCCGGTCTCGCTGATCGGTTTCGTCACCTCCGACCGCAACCGCGAGGCCCGCAACGCCATCCACAACACCGCCGACCAGTGGGGCGGTGCCGCGCAGGTTCTGCAGGGCCCGTGGCTGATCGTGCCGCACAAGGTTTCGCGCGTGAAAAAGATCACCACCCGGCGCCGCGACTGCACCGGCAGCGACAACGACTGCCTGGAAGAGCGCAACGAGATCATCAAGATCACCAAGCACCTGGTCTTTGCCCCCAAACGCCTCGACGGCGAAACCAAGCTCGCCAGCCGTGAATTGAAGCGCGGCATCCACAAGGTGCCGGTCTACGACGCCGAAACCACCATCACCGGCACCTTCGCCCCGCTCGACGCCAAAAAGGCCACCGCCCGCGAAACGTCCGAGCCGTTGTGGGATCAGGCCTACCTGTCCCTTGCTGTCTCCGACCAGCGCACCTTCAAGGACAAGGCAACGCTGACCTGGAACGACACCACCGTTGCCTTTGAGCCCGGCGTCGTGCCGCAATCGAACGAGCCCGTCAAGCGGCCCGGCATCCATGCCCCTCTCACCGGCCTGAAACAAGGCGCCGCGCCAAAATTCACCATCGTGCTGAAACAAAAGGGCGGTCTCAACTTCGGCCTCGCCCCGCACGGCCAGGACATCGCCTGGGCCATGACCTCCAACTGGCCCGACCCCAGCTTCGGCGGCCTCTTCCTGCCCGTCAAGCGCGATGTAACTCAGGACGGTTTTTCCGCCACCTGGTCCTTGCCCAATGTCGCCCGTGCTCCGCAGGTGACGCAGAATGTAAAGAAACTCGATAGCGTGTTCGCAGAAGCCCGCATCTACAACGCTTTCCAAACCTACACGTCCCACGCTGCCAGCGGCACACACGGAGTCGATATCGCCGTAAAACTGCACCAGCCGATCGACAACTACAGCCTGATCAACCGCGCCCTCAAATATGCCCTGTTGTTCATCGGCCTGGTGTTCCTGACCCTGTTCCTGCTCGAAATGGCCGCCGGCGGCAAGCCGATCCACCCGATCCAGTATCTCTTCGTCGGCCTCGCCAACGCCGTGTTCTACCTGCTGCTGCTGGCGTTTTCGGAAAACGTCGGCTTTGCCCCGGCCTATGCCGTCGCCTCGACCGCCACGTCCCTGCTGATCGGCCTCTATGTCTGGGCCGTCCTGTCGACGCTCAAGCGCACCATGATCGTGGTCGCCGCGCTGATCGTCATCTACGGCCTGCTGTGGACCATCCTCAACCTCGAGGACTTCGCCCTGATGGTCGGCTCGATCATCGTCTTTGCCGCCCTGGCGATCTCGATGTACGCCACCCGCAAGGTCGATTGGTACCGCAAGGCAACCCCTCCCAAGGTTGATGAGGAACTCCCCTCTCCCCAACCGGCTTGACCCCGGCCTCATCAACCGCTACAGCCCGCCGCGCTCCCCCCGCGGCGGGCTGGATCTTGTTGGTACGGTTTTCTGTTTGTGTCTTGACCCAGACTGAATCAACACTACTAAGAACTTCGATGAAACCCGTCCTCAAACCGTTGCTCGTCACGCTCGCCCTGATCGGCATCATCGTTGCCGGTTTCTTCGGCTGGCAGCAGTTGCGCTGGCAATTTGCTACGCCGCTGGCCGTGGCCTTCCACGAGCAGGATATCGGCGAGCGGATCACGCACAGTTTTTCCCACGCCGCGGTTCGTCAGTTCATCTCGCTGAAAGCCCTTGACGCCGAAAAACTTGCAAATGAATCCGGCTTCGACTGCAAGGCCTTCACCTTCGCTGCCGGCCAGGCGGTCTGCTATCGCGACCTGTTTCAGGGTCTGTGCAAACACCTTTGGCGTATTCAACTGGTGATCGACAAGGAAACCACAGTGTCGCGCGCCACCGCATCGATTCGCCGGACCTGCCTTTGGTAACCGCGTCAACCGCCAAGCAGCTTCAGCCACCGCTTTGCTTCGCGCCTGACATTTGCCGGCGCCGTGCCGCCAAAGCTGCGCCGTGACTTCACCGAGGCCTCGACACCGAGGACAGAATAGACATCTCCGGTGATCCGTTTCTCCACCGACTGCATGTCGCTGAGCGCCAGTTCCGGCAGATCGACCCCCTTGGCCTCGGCCATCGCCACCAGTGACCCGGTCACGTGATGGGCCTCGCGAAACGGCATCCCCAGCACCCGCACCAGCCAGTCGGCCAGATCGGTCGCGGTCGAAAACCCGCGCGCCGCGGCGGCCAGCATCTGATCGGTGTTCGGCTCCAGGTCATCGACCATGCCGGTCATTGCCGCAATCGCCAGCGACAGGTTGTCGAGCGCATCGAAGGTCTGCTCCTTGTCTTCCTGCATGTCCTTGGAATAGGTCATCGGCAGGCCCTTCATGACCATCAGGAGCGCCGTCAGCGACCCGACGATCCGCCCCGGCTTGGCCCGCACCAGTTCGGCCGCATCCGGATTGCGCTTCTGCGGCATGATTGAGGATCCGGTGGTGAACTTGTCGCTCAGCCGGATGAAGTTGAACTGCGGCGTCATCCACAGCACGATCTCCTCGGCGAACCGCGACAGGTGCACCGCACAGATCGATGCCGCCGCCAGCGTCTCGAGAACAAAATCGCGATCGGCCACCGCATCGAGCGAATTGCGGCACGGCGCATCGAAACCGAGCGCCCGGGCCGTCATCTTGCGGTCGATGGGAAACGATGTGCCGGCCAGCGCCGCCGCGCCGAGCGGGCATTGGTTCATGCGCTTTCGGGCATCGCTCAGTCGAGAGCGGTCACGGGCCAGCATTTCCACATAGGCCAGCAGATGATGTCCGAACGTCACCGGCTGCGCCGTCTGCAGGTGGGTGAACCCCGGCATGATGACATCGCCATGTTCCGCCGCCTTGCGCGCCAGCGCCGCCTGCAGCCCGTGCAGCTGGCCATCGAGCTGATCGACACAGTCGCGCACGTACAACCGCAGGTCGGTGACCGTCTGGTCGTTGCGCGAGCGCGCCGTGTGCAGCCGGCCGGCCGCATCGCCGGCCACGTCCTTCAGCCGTTGCTCGATGTTCATGTGAATGTCTTCCAGCGCACGCGAGAACGTGAACGCGCCGTCGCTGATTTCCGATTGTATTTGCGCCAGCCCGCGCTTAATTTTTCCGCAATCTGATTTTGAGATGATGCCCTTGGCGGCCAGCATCTCGACATGTGCCCTGGAACCGGCAATGTCCTGCTGCGCCAGCCGCTGATCGAAACCGATTGAGGCGTTGATCTCTTCCATGATTTCGCTGGGTTCGGCAGCAAAGCGCCCGCCCCACATTTTATTGGTCATAACCTAACCCTCAAGACCTCCAAGACCGGGCAATCCACAGATGAGCAAAGACCTGACATTCGGCATGGAGCGGCGCCAGATCGCCATCCTGATCGGCTGCGTCGCCGGATTGCTGGCCGCGGTATACGGGATTTATGCGGTCGATGATAGTGATGCCAAACTGGCCGCCTCGACACCTGCGGCCACGGTGGAAAGCCCGGCCGGTACCCTCGCCATTCCCGACAAGGTGACGCGCGAGCTGTCGACCGGCAAGCTGGCCGCCTTCGTCGTCCACAAGCAGCGCAAGCCGCTCTCCGACATCACCTTCCTTGACGGCACCGGCAAGGAGCGTTCGATCAGCGAATGGCGCGGCCGCGTCGTCCTGCTCAACCTGTGGGCAACCTGGTGTGCGCCGTGCCGCAAGGAAATGCCCGACCTGGCCAAGCTGCAGCGCCTGCTCGGCGGCGATGACTTCGAGGTCGTTGCCATCAGCGTCGACCGCAAGGGTGCCGAGGCCTCGGCCAGGTTTCTCATCGAAGCCCAGGCGACCTCACTGGCACTCTACATCGACCGCAGCGCCAGAATTCTCAACCCGCTCGGCGCCATCGGCCTTCCCGCCACCTACCTGATCGACCGCCAGGGCAACGAGATCGGCCGCATCCTCGGCCCTGCCGACTGGGCCAGCGAAGATGCCCTGCGCCTGGTCGCCGCAGCACTCAAAGAGCAGGGCTAACCGGTCAGATCCAGAATTGCGCGCCAGATCGCGACATCCACCTGCAATCCGCTTTCCGCCGCCTGCCGGCGCAGCGCCAGCCTTCGCGCACCGGGCAGCCGCACGCCGGGCTGATCCTCCATCGCGGCACACAACAGCCCCATCCGATCGCCGAACCCATTGCCCGCCGTCTTTGCCACATCGAACCCGATGATCAACTGGCCGACCCCGGGCGGTGCGCCTTCGGCACTGAAGAACGACGATGCCTCGAAGGCAAAACAGGCCCCCGTGAGCCCCGCGGCCAGCACTTCGACCACCAGCGCCAGCGCCGTACCCTTGGCGTCGCCCATGGCCACCATGGTGCCGCCCAACGCCGCCGTGGCATCGGTGGTCGGCTGCCCTTCGGCATCGAGCGCCCAGCCTTCGGGGATCGCCTCGCCCTTGCCCGCCGCCGCCATCACCTTGCCGCGCGCCACCTTTGACAGCGATAGATCGACCACCAGCGGCGGCGCGCTGTCCATTGGCGCGGCAAAGGCAATCGGGTTGGTTCCGAACACCGCCTTGCTGCCGCCCCACGGCGCCATCGCCTGCGGAGTATTGGCAAACATCAGCGCCAGCACCCCCCGCTCGGCCAGTTTCTCCACATGCCGGCCGGCCTGCCCGCAGTGATGCGACCGCGTCACCGCCGCCGCCGCAATGCCGGTCTCCGCACAGGTCTCGACCAGCGCATCACACGCCAGGTCCAGCGCCGGAAAGGCAAACCCGTTGCCCGCATCGACCTTGAGGAACGCCGGCATCACCCGCTCCAGCACCGGCGTCGCATGGCCGT
>JAHEJE010000108.1 GCA_024639035.1 Alphaproteobacteria bacterium | reverse complement strand
CCATCACATTGTCGAAGCGCTTGTAGTAGTCATAGGCCAGCTCCAGCTTTCGGCGCCGATCGGCATCGCTCGTCGTTACAAACGCGACCCGCGACAATGACAGAGACAGGTCCTTGCCGGACTCGCCGAGTTCCGCCTTGCCGCGGTGAAAGGCACCGGTCTGTTCAAGCATCTTGTCGTGTGATCCCTGCAATGGCGTTGTCTGAATGTGAAAACCACGCTTGACAGAATGATAGATGGCCTCAGGGACCAGAGCAGCCATCATCAAGCGGGGCATCGGTTGCGTCAGCGGCCGCGGCATGATCGTCAAGGGTTCGAAATTGTAGTACCTGCCTTGCCAGGACACCTCCTCTGCACTCAGAAGCGCCATCAGGACATTCAGCGACTCATCGAATTTCTCCCGGCTGTCTTCAATCTTGGTTCCCAACCGGGCCAGTTCATAGGCAAATGCACCGCGGCCGACCCCGACGATCAAACGGCCTTCGCACAGGATGTCGGCCATCGCCACCTCCCCGGCAAAAATCCGCATGTCGTGCAAGGGCAGGACGCAGACCGACGTGACGACCTTCACGCGCCGGGTTTCTGCCGCGACCTTAACGGCCATCTGCAACGGCGCCGGCGTCAGGAGAATGTTGATCAGGTGATGTTCGGGAACGGATACCGATGAATAGCCAAGCCGATCGGCGGTTCTGGCCTGTTCCAGCATGTCGGCATAGAGCCTGGCACCACCGTATGACGTGTCCGGATAGTAGGCGGACAGAAAGTGATTGAATTTCATGTGCGCTTTCCCTCGACTCCCGCTGCCGGCCTCAAGGGCAAGGATGTTGAAGCCCGCTAATTTTGTAAAACGAATTTTTCTGCATTAGAAGTTTGACATACTCAAACTAATAGTGACCGATCATGCAGATATCCCACGTGCAGACATTTCTGACGGTGCTTGAGACCGGCAATCTGAACCGGGCGGCCGAGCGGTTGAATATCACTCCATCAACCGTCACGACGCGTATTGACCGGCTTGAGGCAACGCTGGGGCAAAAACTTGTCGTGCGGAACAGGTCGGGAGTACAGCTCACCGCCGCCGGCTTCAAGTTTCAGCGGCATGCCGAGCTGCTGGTCGAGAGCTGGCGCAAGGCGCAACTTGAAACCGCACTGCCGCGCGGATTTACAACAACCTGCAATATCGCCTGCCACCACGATGCCTGGAGCGGCGGCGGCGAATATCTTTGCAACGTGCTATTGGACGATCACCCGGGTGTGGCGTCCTCGATGTGGCCAGGCGAGCATCAAGATATCCAGCGCTGGCTGGCCAGCGGCATGGTCGATCTTGCCGTGACCTTCGATTCCAAACACCACAACGCGTCGTCCTCGCGTGAGCTGTTCGCCGACCTTCTCGTCCAGGTCGCGACAAACCCACGAACCGTTATGCGCTGGGACCCGGGCTACATCTTCGTCGATCATGGGCCGGAGTTCCGGCACCAGCATGCCGAGACCTTTCCGGTGGAGGAAACGGCAGCCGTCACATTCGGTTCGTCCGGCTGGGCCCTGAGCCATCTCTTGGCGCGCGGCGGGTCGGGCTACTTCCCCTTGAGAGTGGTCGCCGCGCATTTGGCTAACGGAAAGTTGCATGTGGTTGAGGGCGCACCGCGCTTCGAACGCCGGTGCTATTTGGCCTTCAATCGCTCAACGGTTGCAAATTGGGACTGGTTTGAAGATTGGCTCGCTACAAGCCAGGACCGGATCCAGGCCACATGCGACAGGCAGCTGGCCGCGGCCTGCCCCGCTTCGTCAGGCTGACGACCGGCTCAGTTCGACCACCTCTTCGGCCCACATTCTGATCAGGCGGGCCTGGCGCGCGGCGCGCAAGGCCGGCGCCGGACGAAGATCGCCGCAGGCGGCAACCACCTCATCATTGGCCGGAGAATTGAATCTGGGATTGGCAAACAGGCATTCCAGCGCCGCCATGGTAACATCGCTATCGCGGAGCCTGCCGTCGGACAACTCGTCTGCCGGCTGGTACTCCGGATTATCCGCCAAAGCCACAATGTTGTCTTTGTTTGATTTTGCCCTGTCATTGTTCATCGCAACACACCTATTGGCACCTGTCGCGACACGGTGTTTGATTCCGGTCATCACGCGGCGCGGGCCCCCGGCGCTGAGTTCAGTGTGTCGGAAAGGCGTGCGATTATTATGTGAGATTTGTCACATCTCGCGTTTCGGCAACGGCGATCTCACAAAATAAATCAACGCGCTGCAGCCTTAGGGTTGCGAAATTCTGTCAACTCTATTCATGCGTGCGCTCATCTGGGCAGGCGGCACGGTCAGTGCCGGACCAACCAAGTGCCGGCATCGCCCGCTAGGGAGCGTCCGGCTGACGGTCAGGATGAGCGTCAGCAAAAGCCGCCAGCCGGGCACAACGGGCATCGACGGCAGCTATCTTGGGAAACGGCGTCAAGTCGACGTCGAAACGACGCGCGTTGAAGACTTGCGGCACAAGGCAGATGTCGGCAATGCCCGGCTCGGACCCGTGGCAGAAAGGCGTGTCGGCGATCATTTGTTCCAACGCGGTGAAACCTGTGGTGATCCAATGGCTATACCAAGCGCCGACCTGTTCCTGGCCGTGGCCTAGCTGAGACTTGAGATAGTCGAGCACCCGCAGATTGTTGAGGGGATGAATGTCGCAGGCAACCGACAGCGCCATGGCACGGACCGTGGCCCGCTCTATCGGGTCTGCCGGCAGAATTGCCGGTAGGGGATGGGTTTCTTCGAGGTATTCCAGGATAGCAAGAGACTGGGTCAGAACGTCACCGCCCGGCAATCGTAGCGCTGGAACAAGGCCTTGCGGATTGATGCTCTGGTACGCCTCGCTCTTGTGCTCACCACCGTTGTTCAGCAGATGCACACACCGCTGCTCGGCATCGATGCCCTTCAGGTTGAGAGCGATGCGCACACGGTAGGCCGCGGAGGATCTGAAATAGTCGAAAAGCTGCAACCCGGTGGTGCTCATTCGCCCTCCTTCGACATCTGGTTCGCGCGCATTTCGAGCTGGTGCAGCAGGCGTTCAAGCATCTCGCGATCGCACGCCGGAATGCCATCGAACAGGCCCTCTGCAAACTCAATGGCCTGCGGCACAATCGAACAATAGACCTTCTGGCCGTCGCCGGTCAGCATCAGGTAGCTTTCCCTGAGATCGTCGGCATTTGACATCCGCTCGACCAAGCCGTTGCCGGCCAGGTGGGCAACCGCCCTTGAAACCTTGGTCTTGTGCATCCGGCTATGCGCACCGATGTCCTTGGCTGTCATGCGGCCATACTGCCCAAGCGTTGCCAAGATGCGCCACTCGGGAACGGTAATGCCATAGCGCTCGGCATAGATGCGGGACAATGCCCTGCTCACCGCCTCGGCGACCACATTCAGGCGGTATGGCAGAAACCTTTCCAGCTCGATGGCGCCGGGCGGGGGCTTTGTGTCCTTGACGTTCATTAGTTGCAAATGTAACTAATTCGCACCCTGTACCGCAAGCTGGGATCACGAGAATTCCAAGATGGAGGCCAAAGTGACGAATGCCTATATGCCGGGCTTCGGCAATGATTTTGAGACCGAAGCCTTGCCCGGCGCGTTGCCGCAGGGCCAGAATTCTCCGCAAAAGTGTGCCTATGGTCTTTATGCCGAGCAATTGTCAGGCTCGCCGTTCACCGCGCCGCGCGGCACCAACGAGCGCGCCTGGCTGTATCGGATCAGGCCGTCGGTCCGTCACACGACCAGCTTTGAGCGCTTGGATGTGCCGCTGTGGAAGACCGGGCCGCTGGTGGACGATCACGACCTGCCGATTGCCCAACTGCGCTGGAGTCCGGCGGCGATGCCGAACGAGCCGCTGACGTTCCTTACCGGGGTGCGGACCATGACCACCGCCGGCGACGTCAATGCCCAGTCCGGCATGGCCACACACATCTATCTTATCAATCGTTCGATGGAGGATGAGTACTTCTACAACGCAGATGGCGAACTGTTGTTCGTACCGCAGGATGGCGGATTGTTGCTGTGGACCGAATTCGGCAAGATCGATATTGCACCGGGCGACATATGTGTCATTCCGCGCGGTGTTAAGATGCGGGTTGAACTGACTGACGGCCCGGCGAGCGGCTATCTGTGCGAGAACTATGGCGCGAAGTTCACCCTGCCCGACCGCGGCCCCATCGGCGCCAACTGCCTGGCCAACCCCCGCGACTTCAAGACGCCGGTGGCGGCGTTCGAAGACAACGAAACCGCTTCGCGCATGATCATCAAGTGGTGCGGGAAATTCTACCGGACGGAAATCGGCCACTCACCGCTCGATGTCGTGGCCTGGCACGGCAATTATGCGCCCTACAAGTATGACCTACGAACATTCTCGCCGGTCGGGGCAATTGCATTCGATCATCCCGATCCATCGATTTTCACGGTGCTCACCGCTCCATCAGAAACGCCGGGAACGGCAAATATCGACTTTGTCATATTCCCGGAACGCTGGATGGTAGCCGAGCATTCGTTCCGGCCGCCATGGTATCACTTGAACATCATGTCTGAATTCATGGGGCTCGTTTACGGGGTCTACGATGCCAAACCGGACGGGTTCGTCCCGGGCGGTGCCAGCCTGCACAACTGCATGCTGCCGCATGGACCGGACACCAATGCGTTTGAAGGCGCGACGAAATCGGAACTCAAACCGGAAAAACTTTCGGGCACCCTGGCGTTCATGTTCGAAACCCGTTTTCCGCAACACCTGACCAGATTTGCCGCGGAGACCGAAACCCTGCAGACCGACTACATCGATTGCTGGGCAGGCCTCAAGAAGCACTTCGATGGCAACCCCTAGGACACACGATGAAACTGGCGACATTGAAAGACGAAAGCCGGGATGGCCGGCTGGTGTGCGTATCGCGGGATCTGGAACGGTTCACCCCGGCCGGCGCGATAGCCGGGACACTGCAGGCGGCTCTTGATGACTGGCCGCGATGCGCACCGGCGTTACATGACCTCTACGACCGGCTGAGTCTGGGCGCCATTGCCGGGCAGCCCTTTGATCAGAGCGCATGTGCCTCACCGCTTCCGCGCGCCTACCAATGGGCGGATGGCTCGGCCTACGTCAACCACGTCGAACTTGTGCGACGGGCACGGGGTGCCGAGCTTCCCGAGAGTTTCTGGAGCGATCCGCTGATGTATCAAGGGGGATCGGACAGTTTTCTCGGTCCTCGCGACGATATCGTCATGGCCGATGAGGCCTGGGGCATCGACTTCGAAGCCGAAATCGCCGTTGTGACCGGCGATGTGCCAATGGGCATCGGCGCCGATGATGCGCACAACCACATCAGGCTGATCATGCTGGTCAACGATGTGTCGCTGCGCGGGCTGATCCCGGCGGAGTTGGCGAAAGGGTTCGGCTTCTTTCAGGCAAAGCCGTCTTCGGCCTTCTCGCCGGTTGCCGTAACGCCTGATGAGCTAGGCGAGGCGTGGCGGGACGGCAAGGTGCATTTGCCACTCTTGTCGACGCTGAACGGCAAGCCGTTCGGCAAGCCCAATGCCGGAATCGACATGACATTCGATTTCGCGTCACTGATCGCCCATGCGGCAAAGACCCGACCGCTTACTGCCGGGACGATCATCGGTTCGGGCACCGTGTCCAATAAGGATCCGAGCGGTTCGCCGGGCCGGCCGGTCGCACAGGGCGGCAAGGGCTATTCCTGCATCGCCGAGATCCGCATGATCGAGACCATCAGCGATGGTGAACCGAGAACATCGTTCATGAAATTCGGCGATACGGTTCGCATCGAGATGAACGACCCCGAGGGCCAGTCCATTTTCGGGTCCATTGAACAGAAGATTGCACGCCAGCCAGGAGCCTGAACATATGGCCAAAGCCTTTGCCTCAACCGGCGATACCGCAGAAAAGACAATCACATTCGCGGAAATCGGCCGGGATCTTTACGCCTTCACCGCCGAAGGCGACCCCAACACCGGCGTCATCATTGGCGATGAGGCCTGCATGGTCATCGATACGCAGGCAACCCCGGCCATGGCGCAGCAGGTTATCGAACGGGTGCGTGCGGTCACCGACAAGCCGATCAAATACGTCGTGCTGTCGCACTACCACGCCGTCAGGGTGCTCGGGGCATCGGCCTATCAGGCCAGCGAAATCGTTGCATCCGACCTGTGCCGGGCAATGATCTGCGAGCGCGGTCAAGAGGACTGGACGTCCGAATTCGACCGCTTTCCTCGGTTGTTCCGCGATGCAGACTCGATTCCCGGACTGACCTGGCCGAGCATGACCTTTTCCGACAGTCTGACGCTTTATCTCGGTAACAGGCGGGTCGACCTGAAATGGCTTGGCCGGGCGCACACGGCCGGCGACATTGTCGCCTGGGTGCCGGATGCCCAAGTGATGTTCTCCGGCGACATCGTTGAATACAAGTCGGCATGCTACTGCGGCGACGGCCATTTCGGCGACTGGCCCGAGACACTGGCCAACATCGCCGCCTTCGATCCGCAAGCCCTGATGCCGGGGCGCGGCGATGCCCTGCACGATGGCGCGACCGTGATGGAAGCGATCGAACTGACCGCCGAGTTCCTGCATGAAACCTATGCCAGTGTCGCGCGCGGCGCGGCGGCCGGGGCGCCGCTGAAGGAGTGCTTCGATGCCTGTGCCGAGCGCATGCGGCCGGCCTACGGCGACTGGGCCATCTTCGAGCATTGCCTGCCGTTCAACGTCGCACGTGCCTACGATGAGGCGCGCGGGATCGACACGCCACGGATCTGGACGGCTGAACGCGACAAGGAAATGTGGCAGGCCCTGCAGGGTTAAGCGATGCGATGAGCGAACCGGAGTTCAAGGCACTCTATCAATACGGCTACGCGCGCTCGCCAGACCAGGATGCCCCTGAGCGCCCGCACCACCCCGTCGTTGTCGTAGGCGCCGGGCCGGTCGGTCTGGCGACCGCTATCGACCTAGCCCAACGCGGACATCCGGTCGTCGTTCTCGATGACAACGACAAGATCTCCGAGGGTTCGCGCGCAATTTGCTTTTCCAAACGTGCTCTGGAGGTATGCGATACCCTGGGGGTCGGCGAGAAGATGGTCCAAAAGGGCGTCACGTGGAATATCGGCAAGGTGTTTCAGGGCGAGGACCAGATTTACGCGTTCGACCTGCTGCCCGAAGACGGTCACAAGCGCCCCGCCTTCATCAATCTGCAGCAGTATTATGTCGAGGCATTTCTTGTCGAACGGGCCGGCGCGCTTGCGAACCTGGATCTGCGCTGGCGCAATGAGTTGTGCGCCGTTGCGCCGGGCGAGGACCTTGCGGTATTGACCATTGACACCCCTGATGGGCGTTACGAGGTCTCGGCGGATTGGGTGGTCGCCTGCGACGGTGCGCGTTCGCCGTTGCGCACCATGCTCGGCCAGGAATTCGTCGGCAAGGTGTTTGAAGACCGCTTTTTGATTGCCGATGTGAAGATGAAGGCATCCTTCCCGACCGAGCGCTGGTTCTGGTTCGACCCGCCGTTCCATCAGGGACAGTCGACCCTGCTCCACAAACAACCCGACGATGTGTGGCGGATCGACTTCCAGCTCGGACGCGATGCCGACAGCGCGTTGGAGAAACGCCCTGACAGGGTCATGCCGCGGCTGAAAGCCATGCTGGGCGAGAACACCGGCGTCGCGCTGGAGTGGGTGTCTGTCTACACATTCCAATGCAAGCGCATGGCAGAGTTTGTTCACGGCCGGATCATCTTTGCCGGCGATGCGGCGCATCAGGTCTCCCCGTTCGGCGCGCGCGGAGCGAATTCCGGATTCGAGGATGCGCACAACCTCGCCTGGAAACTCGATGCCCTGATCAACGGCAAAGCGGGACCACAGATCATTGCCTTTTACGGCGAAGAACGCGAGCGCGCGGCTGATGACAATATCGGCAATTCCACCCGCGCGACCGATTTCATCTCACCGAAATCCGGCATGGCGCTGACCTTTCGCAACGCCACCCTCGATCTCGCGCGCCATTTCGATTTCGCCAAGGCAATGGTCAATTCAGGCCGGTTGTCGAAACCGACCCCCTATGGTCCCGGCGGCCTCAACACCCCGGACGAAGATGACTGGGCCAATAGTGTCACGCCAGGGTCGCCGCCGGTGGATGCCCCGCTTGAAAACGACGCCGGTGAACGCATCTGGCTGCTCGACGCGCTCGGGGCGGATTTCACCCTGGTCTGTCATGGCTGCGATGTTAAGGCCGCCATGCCGGCCGACATGCGCATAGTGACGATCGGTCGAAATGTCACCGACAGCCTCGGGCTGTTTGCGCAACGCTACGACACCCGGCCGGGATCGTGCCTTCTGTTCCGGCCGGATCAGTATCTGTGCGCGCGTTGGCGGCACTTCGACAGGGACAAGGTGATTGCAGCACAACAGCGTGCACTGGGATTTGGCTGATGACGAAACTGACAACGACGACCAACCTGACCAACCCGGACGCGGTCTACGCCGCCATCATCGATGCTCACCGCGATCTGACCGACGAGCAGAGTGCTGCCTTCAATGCGCGCATGGTGCTGCTGTTGGCCAATCACATCGGCGATGACGATATCGTTCTCGAGGCGTTGAATGCGGCCCAGGCCTGAGCGGGCCCCCCTTGTTCAGATGTCGAAGAACACCGTCTCGCCGTCGCCCTGCAGAATGATATCGAAACGATATGTGGCGGCCGTCGCCGCGCGATCACGGCGGGCCAGAAGCGTGTTGCGGGCGGTCTCATCATCGATCCGCGCAAGCACCGGATCCACCGCATTGGCCTTTTCCTCGTCATCGAAGTAGATGCGGGTGTGGAGATGAAGGTTGATGCCACGGGCGAAGATCAACAGCGAGATATGCGGGGCTTGAAGGTTGCCTTCGCCATTTGGTACACGGCCAGGCTTCACGGTTTCGAAATGAAACATTCCCGTCTTGAAATCGGTCATCGAGCGCGCGAAACCGCGGTGCCCGGCGGTGTCGAACGTGCTGTCGGCCCTCGCCTGCCAGATCTCTAGCATTGCATCGAGCACCAGC
>JAHEJE010000107.1 GCA_024639035.1 Alphaproteobacteria bacterium | reverse complement strand
CCTGCCGGTCCTGGCCGACTGCCAGTTCGCCGCTTTGGCCTGCGGCGCCCATCCTTACAAGATCGTGCAATCGCACTGGCATGCTTCGTCGACGGAAATGCTGATGGAAAAACTCGGCATCGACTGGCAGGCGGCGAAAGTTGAGTTCGAGGATTACCTGAAGGTGGTCGAGGCCGGACAACAGGACAATCTGTATGACCCGCGCCGAATGATCACCTCCGGGCCCGGTTTCAAGGGAGCTGCGAAACTGACATGACGAGCAAACCCGTTCTCATCGTCGGCGGCGGGCCGGCTGGGCTGGCGGCAGCCCATGCTTTGGCCACCATCGGGCAGACGTCCGTTCTGGTGGAAAAGGAAGACCGGCTCGGCGGTGCACCGATCCTGTCCGGCTACGCCAAGCTGGTGCCGAGCGGCGAGTGGGCCAAGGATGCCATCGGCGGCATGGTCGAGCGCGTCGAGAGCAATGGTCTGGTCACCGTCAAGACCGGCACGACGGTCTCGGAGTTTTCCGGCGAGCCTGGCAATTTCAGCGCCAAGCTGTCGGACGGCAAGTCGGTCGATGCGGCTGCGACTGTACTGTGCACCGGCTTTACCCATTTCGATTCGGTCAACAAGCCGGAATGGGGCTTCGGCACCTTTCCCGATGTGGTCACCACCACGCAGGTCGAGCAAATGATCTCATCGGGCGCCGGCGTGCGCTGTCCATCCGACGGCCGCAAGCCGAAGCGGGTGGCGATCCTGCTGTGCGTCGGATCGCGCGACCGGCAGATCGGCCGGGAATGGTGCTCGAAGATCTGCTGCACCGTATCGGCCAATCTGGCGATGGAGATCCGTGAAGAGATCGAGGATTGCCACGTCTATATCTACTACATGGATATCCGCACCTTCGGGCTCTACGAAACCAGCTACTACTGGCGCAGCCAGGAGGAGTTTAAGGTCAAGTACATCAAGGCGCGCATCGCCGAAGTGACCTCCGACGGCGAAAAGCTCATCGTCAAGGGTGAAGACACGCTGGTGAAGCGGCCGATCACCATTCCCTTCGACATGGTGGTTCACGCCATCGGCATGGATCCGAATGTCGACAACATGCTGCTGTCGACGATCTTCGATGTCGAGCTCGAACCGCACGGCTACATCGACAAGAAGGCGGCGTACGGAACCTTGGGTGCGACTTCGCGGCCGGGTGTGTTCGTTGCCGGCTCGGCCACCAGCCCGGAGACGATCGACGATTCTATTGCCCAGGGCAATGCAGCGGCGATGTCGGCCTATGCAATGTTGCAAGGGGCCGGCAAGGTCGCAGCGGAGTAGATGCACCTTGTTCCCGACGTTGCTGCATAAGTCCCGCCAGAGCCCCATCGAACCGGAGCGCGTGCGCCTTGAGCTGAGCGGGCCGATCCTCGGCCGGGCGCTAAGCAATGTCGCAACCGGCTGTGAAGACCTCGGCGGCATCGAACGCTATGCAGCGGCGCTCGATCTCAAGAACTCGATGTTCCGCGATGCGCTCGGCGACATGAAAGTGCGCGAGCTGGACCTCGAACAGCTTATGGGCCTGTGCGTTTTCATGTCCACCGTGCGCCGGCGTATCGCGCCCTATCTCGACCCGACCGGATTTGCCCAGATCAAACAGGCACTGACCGCTCTTCTGGACGGCGCCGGCGACACCGGCACCACCAATGCCCGCATGGCGGCTTTCTGCGGCGCATTCCCAACCGACAAGAAACACCGCTGGGTGCGGGACCTGGCGGCCGAGGTGCTGCACAATACCGATCCGGAACGCTATCCGCTCATGACCCGCTGGGTTTGGGACGCCAAGGCCAACACCGGTGTCATTCGCGAGATCTGGCACGGCGACAACGTCGATCACATGACCATCCCGGTGCCGGACGAATATGAAACGTTTGTCGTCCTGCGCGAGGAGCTGAGCCAGTTTCTCACGTCAAACGGCATCTTCAGCAATATCATCCACTATGTCGACCTGCTGTGCGCCCAGATCTATGCGGAGTACATTTCGGCCCAGGGCGGCAGCTATCTGCGCACCGATTTTTCCGCCCCGGACGATCCGATGGAACACACCCGCCGCATTCTCGGCCTGGACGGTGTGAAACCGAACTCCGCCCGCACACGCCTGAAATCCGTAGCCGGCGAGGCCTTCGTGCTGGAGGACGTCAAGCTGCTCGAGCGAGAGACCTGAAGCGATGCCCATTCACGAAGAACATCTGATCCGTCCGGAGAACCTCAAGACCCACGAAGACCTGGTGATCGACGGCATCGATGTATCGGGACACTGGAGTACCTTCATCGAATCGCGCGTCGTCACCGATTACAACGAGGCGCTGGAAGAGGAGATCGCGGCATTGCCCGGCGGTGAATTCATCCATCGCTGCTGGCAGTGCGGCTCATGCACCAATTCCTGTACGGTCAACGCGATCAATCCCGACTTCAACCCACGCTATTGGATCTACCTCATCCGCGTGGGCATGGAGAGCGAACTGCTGCGCGACAAGGACATCATCTGGCAGTGCGTTTCCTGCAACAAATGCACCTACGCCTGCCCGCGCGACGTGGTACCCGAGGGCGTCATGAAGGCGACGGCCCATTGGCTCGAGCTCAAGGGCCATACGCCGAAATCGCCGTCCATGCTTTTTGATGAAGAGTTTTCCGAGCAGGTTATCGAGACCGGCAAGATCGAGGAAGGTCGGATCATCCGCGGTTTCTTCAAACGCACCGGCCAACCATTGATGCAGGACTGGCTGGTTGAGATGGCAAAGCGCTTGGTCGCCAAGCTGCCGGTGACGCTGTTGGTGAAGATGGGCCTGGCCAGCGTACTGCGGCCGCGCACCAGCGGCTGGTCCGGTGCGCGTGATGCCATCCAGGAGTATGTCGACGAAAAGCAAGCCGAGCAACGCAAGGCCTTGCGCCTCGATGAGCTTGTCGAAATAGCAAAACAGGAAGTCAAACCGGGTCAGCAGGCGGCGGCCGAGTAGGAGAGATCAATGAGCAGCGAGAAAAAACCCTACCAGAAGGTCGCCTACTATCCCGGCTGCGCCCTGGAAGGCACCGGCCATGCCTACAACCGCTCCACCAAGGAGGTCGGCAAGGCGCTCGGTCTGGAGCTGGACGAGGTCAACAACTGGAACTGCTGCGGGGCGATGGAAGTGAAGAACATCGATCCGAAAATCCAGACCTACCTGTCGTCGCGGGTGATGTCGATTGCCGCCAACGAGATGGGGCATGACGTGGTGATGGCGCCGTGCAACGGCTGCTACCACAACCTGAAGAAAGCCGAATACGATTTGAAGAACGACGCGGACTCACGCCAGGTCGTGGACCGCATCTCGAGCAAGGCCGGCCACAAGACCTATGAGGCCGGGCAAGTGGAGACCATCCACGCGCTCGACTGGATTAAAGATGGGATCGGGGAAGAGGCATTGCGGGCTCGCATCAAGAACTCGCTGAAAGGCCTGAAGGTCGCGAACTATTACGGCTGCATGTACACGCGGCCACGGCACATCTTTCCTGAAAAGGATCAGGGTGAGGGCAGCGAGTCGACATCGCAGCCGCATTTCATGGATGACCTGCTGGCGGCGGCAGGTGCCGAGAACGTCGACTTCCCGCTCAAGACCGCCTGTTGCGGCGGGGCCCATACACTGTCGGACTCTGATACCTCGACCCTGCTGGTGCTCAACATCCTGCGCGCCGCCGAAGCCGCAGGCGCCGATGTGATCGCCACCGAATGCCCGACCTGCCACAGCGGCCTCGAGATGCATCAGGTCAGGGCGGAGAGCAAATTCGGCTATACATCCAATGTGAAGATCACCTATTTTACCCAACTTCTCGGCATGGCCCTGGGCTTGAGCGCCAAGAAGGTTGGCATGCATGAGAACATCTCGGATTCGATGGCTTTGCTGAAGCAGAAGGGCATCGCATGAAATCGCTGGATGAAATCGGCGCGGTCTTGCAGCAGTCCGGCGATAGCGGCTCGCCTGCGGCTGTTGCGGCCGACTATCTGCAGGCCGGTGAGGATACCGTTTCGCATTGGACTATCGGACGCGGCTTCGATCCGACCGATGAAACGCGCGAGGGGTTCCGGCTGCTGGCGCTGCACCGCCAGGGGGCAAAGGGCGAGCCGAGCTTCAATGCCTGCCGTGAGACTTGCCGTGAGCTCGTCTATCACTACAATCTGGTGACGATGGAACCGGACAACCCGGACATAGCCAGGCGGCTGGAGATGATGCGCCTTGTCGCCATGCACCTTTATCTGTTCATCCGGGGCAAGATGGAGGTGAGTGGACTTGGTGAATTCTGCTGCGCGTCGCGGCCGCTGCGTACCGGCACAGAACAATGATGCAATGAAACCCTGAGGAGTCCTGATATGCCAGATGTCCGCGGATGCCACCTCCCCGACGAACTGCTTTACGATGTCGACAACCACATCTGGTTTCAGGAGGTCGGCGACGGCAATGTCAAGCTTGGCATGACGGCAGTGGCGACGGCCATGGCCGGGCAAGTCGTGGCCTTCACGCCCAAGCGGGTCGGGCGGTCGGTGCGGGCCGGCAAGTCCTGCGCCACGGTCGAGTCGGGAAAGTGGGTCGGGCCGGCCAAGTCGGCGGCCGCCGGCGAGGTCATTGAGACCAACGATGACCTGGTCAACGAACCGGCGATGGTGAACGCGGATCCTTACGACAAGGGCTGGATGGTGATCCTCAAGCCGGACAACTGGGACGAAGTGCGCCCGAGCCTGGTGCCGGGCTCCGATGTCGCGGGCAAGTACGAAGCCAAGATGGATGCAGACGGCTTCGACGGTTGCGAGTGATGCGGGCGCTGCCGGAAAGGGCGCCGCCGCGATGAAAGGCGAAATGGACATGGCGGCTCTGCATGAGAATGCCGAGCGGGCAAGCGAGTTGTTGCGCAACATGTCCAACCAGTGGCGACTGTTGATCCTGTGCCATCTGACGCAAGGCGAGATGTCGGTGCATGAGCTGGAAAAGGTGATCGGTCTGAGCCAGTCCGCCCTGTCCCAGCATCTGGCGATCCTGCGCCGCGGCCGGCTGGTGCGGACCCGCCGGGAAGCCCAGTCTATCTACTATTCGCTGGCCAGCAGCGATGCCGGCGCCGTCATGGAAACGCTGTATGAGCTTTACTGCAGCACGCCTTCGACGACGTCGCCGGCTTGATTGGGGTCTGAACCCTAAAGACAGCCGATCAGCTTGGCCATGCGCGCCTTGTTGAACGTAACCCAGGCTTCACGAACCTGCCAGTCGTGCTCATCGCAAACGTTCTCGTTTTCGGCCATGTAAACCGCTTTGAGAAACGGCCTGAGATCGGCGGTCAGTTCGAACGTGCGCATGTCGCCCTGCGTCCAGCCGAGATAGAGACCGGCCTTCTCGAACTGCTCATAGCTGTCGCCGGTGCGCGCCATCTCGGCGAGCTTGTGGATACGGGCAATATCTTCACGCATCAGCTGGGCCTGAAAGACACTGTCGAGCCGGTCCGCCGTCTGCTTCAATTCATCGAGAAGTTTCATCTTCGAAAGTCAACAAGAAGCCGAGATCACGCTTGTTCATTAGCTTATTCTAATATACAGTAATGTAATATCAATGCAATCCTCAAACGGGAGCTATTGCCAATGATTGAGGGCCTGAAAGAAACCATCCTGGACTCGCCGGACACCTATGTCGCCATCGGCGGTTTCATTATCGGTATGGTATTCGGCTTCGTCGTCTATCGAACGAACTTCTGCACCATGGGGTCGCTTTCCGACCTGCTGTCGTTCGGCGATTACCGGCGCTTCCGGGCCTGGCTCCTGGCGGCGGCGGTGGCCATTGTCGGGGCCCAGTTCTTTCAGTATGTCGGGGCCGTTGATTTGTCCGCGTCGATGTATCTGCGGCCGACGGTTTCCTGGGTCGGCAATGTGCTCGGCGGGTTGATTTTCGGCTTTGGAATGGTGCTCGCCGGCGGCTGCGTCAGCCGCAATCTGGCACGACTCGGCGGCGGCGATCTCGGCTCCCTGGTCGTGCTGATCGTCACCGGCATGTTCGCCTACATGGCGATCGGCGGCCTGATCGGCCCGTTGCGCGCGGCAGTCGTTGCCATTGGCGAAATCGATCTGGCCCCGATTGGCGCAGCGGACCAGGGCCTCGGGACAATCCTTGCTGCCGTTTCCGGCATGCAGCCCTCGAGCGCCAGCGTTCTCGTCAGCGTGATCATTGTGGCGGCAGTGTTGGTGTACTGCCTGAAGGACAGCCAGTTCCGCTCCTCGCCACCGCATCTTGTGTCCGGCATCGGCATCGGACTGTGTGTCGCCTTCGGCTGGGCCCTGACCGGCCTGGGGTTCGACGAACTGGCGGACACGCCGATGCAACCGATATCGCTCACCTACGTGCGGCCGGCCGGCGATGCCATCGAGTACCTGACGCGGTTCACCGCGCTCGGCCTGCCCGGGTTCGGTGTCGTCACGGTGTTCGGAGCGATCGCCGGCAGTTTTCTGGCGGCGGTTTCGATGAAGCGTTTCAGGTTTTCAACCTTTGCCAATGCACCGGATGCGCTGCGGAACCTGGGTGGTGCGGCGTTGATGGGGATCGGCGGGGTCATGGCGCTCGGCTGCACCGTCGGCCAGGCGATCACCGGCTCATCCACACTGGCGGTCGGCTCCTTCATCACCTTCGTGTTTATCGTCGCGGGGGGCATCGGCGGGCTGAAGTACATGGAATGGCGGATCATGTCGCAGGCCTGACGTCAGGCCGGTTGGGCACACCGGCGTTTCGCCATCAGCGCTGCGAAATGTTTTGGCAGCCTGTCTTGCGAACTTTCAAATGCCGCGGCCAGTTCCATGAACCCGGCGTTGCCGGCCTCGGCCGCAAGGTCCTGCAATTGCTGCTCGGCGATCAGCAACAGCTGAGCCTCGGCGTCCGGCGTGAAGGTGGCGAAGCGAGACGCCTTGCCGTTGCACGCACCCAGCAGCCGTGCCGCCGGCAGACTGGCCCAGTCGCCGGTTGCAATGTCCGAGCGGACATCGATGATGTCATCCAGCAAGGCGCACCAGCGGCCGAAACCGTTGGCAAGACGCCGCAGGGCCGTGGTTGCGTCCGCCTCCAGTGACAGATGAGCGCAGAATTCAACCGCGATCAGCTCGTGGAAATTGCCGATCTTGATACCGGATCGGCGCGCTATGCCGGCGCAGACCTCGAGTTTCTTGTGCGCAGCCAACTGCGCACTTTGCTCAACCACAAGAAGCTGCTCGACCACCTCCTGCAACTTTTCCGCAACCAGCTCATGGGTAAGCGCATCCGATCGCGCCGCGCCCAGGCCGCGGACCACCAGCATATAGAACAGCGCAGCCGGTGCGATGGTGACCGGCTTATCCCGGTCGATCCAGTCATCCATGATCGATGCCGTCAGGCTCAAGAACAAAGACGCCCGACAGGCCTGTGCTGCATCGATCAGGCGTTGCCGGTCCAGGCCGAGCGCATGGCGCAGCATCCAGATGGCCGGGTAACCCATGCACTTGCCGCCGTAGTAGCGGGCTTGCTCGGCGACCTCGACGGGCAGGCCGTGCGCGGCGGCAACACAGGTCTCGCGTGCGAGCGCGCGCTCGGTCCCGGCACCAAGAATCTGTTCCAGAAAATCAGAGACATATACATCGCCAGCGGAATTGCGTGCGGTTCGCTGCTGCGCCATGGCGCTGGTGGCGGGGCTGCCTGCTGTTGCCGATTTCCTCATGGACCCCTGCCCGGCTCTTGCGGGGCTGAAATGACTGACGCAATTGTCGTTGCAATTCACATTAGTATATACGATTATTCTAATACAAGACAATCCAACATGAAGACCCCACCATGGTCGAGCCGACAGCCGCAGACGTGGATTTCTTTGAAACCAACGGCTTTGCCGTCGTCCCGTCGCTGATCGACCCGGAACTGCTGCACGAGGCCTACGGCGCCTACGACCGCATCCTTGCCCTGAAGGAATTGCCCAAGGGCGTCCAACTCAATGAACGAGCCGGTGTCGGCCTGTCGGACCCTCAGAATTCGATGATCCGCATCAACTACCCGCACCTGGCCGACGATGCCCTGCGCCGGGTGATCACCGACAGCGGGATCGGCGCGTGGGCGGCCAGGCTTCTGGGCGGCAAAGCCATTCAGGTGTTCTTTGCCCACATGATCCACAAGCCGCCAACGCCGGAGGCCCAATACAAGGTCGGCTGGCATCAGGATGGCCAGTATACGGCGTTCTTCAACGGCGATTTCGTGACCGCGTGGATCCCGTTTGTGCCGATTAGCGATGAGTCCAGCCCGATCAACTATGTCATGCGTTCGCACCGTTATGACGAGGTGATCGGCGGCAGCAGCATTTCACGGCCCGGCAGCCTCGATGAACTCAAGGCCAACATGCTCAAACGCAAGCAGATCGAATGGCGCGAACAGGCTGTCACCGGTCCGCTCGGCACCGTCGGGTTTCATCACAGCATGACGATCCACGGCAGCAGACCGAACTTTGCCGACCACCCGCGGCGCTCGTTCACCGTCCACATGCGCTCGGAAAAGAACACCTACCGATCGGACAACCCTGACAAGTTTGCCGCCGGAGTGATCAAGAAACGCGATTTCTGCCCGGTCATCCACGGGTCGCCAGAGGCGTTCGCCGACATCCACTGATCCGAGGACCATAATTGGAGCCTTCCCCCGTTTCTCCGCAAGCTTGCGAACCCGCAGATACCTGTCCCGCGCGGCTCATCTCGTTGCCGACAATGATCGCGGTTCAGGCACTGGTCTCTGCCGCGGCGCTGGTGGTCGAGATCCTGGCCGGGCGAATGCTGGCGCCCTATGTCGGCATGTCGATCTATACCTGGACGGCCATCATTGCAGTGGTGCTGGCCGGTCTCTCAGTCGGTCATTGGGTCGGTGGCCTGCTGGCCCAGAAACCGCGTCGGGAAGGGTTGGGACTGACTGCTGTCTGCCTGGGCCTGGCATCGCTGACAACGGCGCTCACGCTGGTTTTTCTGCGCTGGTTTTCTGGCGGTATTCTGAGCAACGCTCCAGGCCCCGGTGCAGCCATCCTGATCCTGGCGACGGTCGTCGTGTTTCTGCCGTCGTTTTTCGCCGGCACGCC
>JAHEJE010000106.1 GCA_024639035.1 Alphaproteobacteria bacterium | reverse complement strand
AGGCCAGGGACGCCCCCGCCCACACCCCGGCATAACCGATGCTGCGCAGTTCCCTGAATGCGGCGCCCCGGGTTTGGATCGACAACGTGAGGTAGATCGCAAAGATCAACGCGATCGAACGGTACAGGTTCACCTGCCAGGCATCCGCCGCCTCAAGGCTGCGCACCAGCGCACCGCCGAAACTGATGATGACCGATGAGACGATCATCAGCACCATCGCATAGCCGCGGCGGGGAATGCTGAGCGTGGCAGATGAGGCAGGCGTTGTCATGAACGTGTACATCCCGCAAAGCGCGCTCGCGCAGGGCGCGGTCACCGGCTTCACAGTCAAATTGGTATCATGAGGCCTGCAGTTTGGATAGCCCGGCTATCGCGTCTGTTGCAACCGGTCGAGCCGAAGTCTGTGGCGCTCATCGCTGAGCCGCCAGACCCCGCCGCCAACCGCCAGCAGGACCCCCAGTCCGGTCGCGCCCCCGATCAGAAACATGACCAGAAGTTGATATTTCACCGCCTCTTCAGGATCGACGCCGGACAGGATCTGACCGGTCATCATGCCCGGCAGCGAGACCACTCCGGTTGCCGCCATGGCATTGATGATCGGCATGAAGCCGCTGCGCAGCGCCCGCCGGGCAAACGGCGCCATCGACTGCCATTTGGTCGCCCCGAGGCACAGTTGCGCCTCAATCGCCACCCGCTCGCGGTGGACCGTGGCATTGAGCGTATCCAGGCCAAGACTGATGCCGGTCATCGTGTTGCCGAGGATCATCCCGAACAGGGGCAGCGCATAGCGCGGCGACCACCAGGGATCGGGTTGAACCTGCGTCGTCAGCGCCAGCACCGTCACCAGCACCCCGGCAAACACCATCGCGCCGCCGCCGACCCCGTACCCCCACACGCCGGTCAGTCGCCGTTCCTGGCGCGCCCAGATCTCGCGCGCCGCAAACACCGCCATGATCGCCGCCATGGCCGCGGTTATTGTCGGTGAGGTGGCGGCAAATACCCATTTGAGGATAATGCCGATCAGCAGGAGCTGAACCACCATGCGCACCGAAGCGATCAAAAGCTGCTTTTCCAGGCGCAGATCGAGCCACAGCGACAGGCCGCCATTGATTGCCAGGAAAACCGCTGCCAACACCACATCCCAATAACTCAGTGCGATGTACTGGCTCATGGCACGGCTTCCGGCGGTTCGGCGACCCCGTCGCGAATCGACATGACCGCATAAGCCAGCCGCGCCACCTGACGCTCGTCGTGCGAGGCAAAAACAATAGTGTTGCCCGCCGCAAGCCGGTCGCCAAGCAGCTGTTCGACCTGGGCGCTGGACTGTTCGTCAAGCGAAGCGGTCGGTTCATCGAGCAGCAGCACCGACGGTTGCACCATCAGCATGCGCAGCAGGCCGAGCCGTTGGCGTTCGCCGGTCGACAGGCGCGCGACCTGCCAGTCGAGCGCATCGCCCGGCAGTCCGAGTTGTCCAAGCGAAGCCTCGTCAGGCTTGCCGCTGGTGAAATGCGCGCCCACCGTGTCGGCCCACCATCCCGTCTCCGCCGGCAGCAGTCCGGCCATTTGCCGCCAGCGCGGCGCCGGTACCGATCTGCGTTCGATGCCGTCGATCGAAACATCGCCGTCATTGGGATCGAGATCGGCAATCGCCCGCAGCAGTAGCGATTTACCAGCGCCCGAAGGCCCGACGATGGCCAGCGCCTTGCCGGCTTCCACCGCAAAACTGACGGGCTGCAATCCCGGCCGGGTCAAGTTCGATACCGTAAGCATGGCGCATGCTAACAGAAAAGGCCGGAACACTGTCCGGCCTTTTCGATGTTGGTTGCTGGTCCGTCAGCCAAGATCAGGGATGCGCAGAACCTGACCGGGATAGATCTTGTCAGGGTCCGACAGCATCGGCCGGTTGGCTTCAAAAATCTCGTTGTACTTGTTGCCTTTGCCCTTGCCGTAATTGGCCACGGCAATAGCCCACAGCGTGTCGCCCTTCTTCACCGTGTACAGCACCGGATCCTTGGGCGCCGCCGTTGCACCGGCAATCGCCTCGCCCACCGCGGCCGTCGCATCGGCAATCTTGACGTCCGATTCGACCTTCGATATTCCCAAAGTATTGCCCACCGCGACAATGGCTTTCTCCAGGATCGTCTGATCGGCAACGTCGCCCTTGATGATTGCCTTGTCGCCATCAACCTCGATCGACACGTTTTCGGTGCCGAGGCCGTGCGAGTCCAATTCCTTCTTTAGCGCATCCGCGCTTGGCGCCTCGTCGTCGCCGCCAATGCCAAGTGCCTTGCCAGCTGATTTGATAAAGTCAAAAAGTCCCATGATGGACCTCCCCGGTTCTGATGAAACAATACACTTGAAGATAGTCACTTCGCGTGCCGAACACCAGTGGTCGTCTTCATTTTCCGCCAAATCACGGTGAGTTTGTTTGAAGCCGGCGCACCTGGGGTGGTAGAGTGCGCCAAGTCCGGGGAATTGACAACGCAACAATCAAATGGAGAGTTTCGAATGAGCCTGCAACTCGGCGATGAGGCCCCTGATTTCGCTGCACAGACAACCGACGGCGAGGTCAGTTTTCACGACTGGATCGGCGACAGCTGGTGCGTGCTGTTTTCCCACCCCAAGGATTTTACCCCGGTGTGCACCACCGAACTCGGTTATGTCGCCAAGATGGCCCCGGAATTCGAGCGCCGCAACTGCAAGATCATTGGCTTGAGTGTCGATTCCGTCGACGATCACAACCGCTGGAAGCAGGACATCAAGGATGTCCAGGGTACGGCGGTGCAATACCCGATGATCGGCGATGAGGACCTCGCCGTATCGAAACTCTACGGCATGATCCATCCGAACGCCACCGGCGCCGCCAAGGGCCGCACCGCGGTCGACAACGCCACCGTGCGCAACGTCTACATCATCGGACCGGACAAGAAGATCAAACTCATCATCACCTATCCGATGAGCACCGGCCGCAACTTCGATGAGATCCTCCGGGTGCTGGATTCCCTCCAGCTGACGGCAAATCACCAGGTTGCCACACCGGTCAACTGGCAGCAGGGCGAGGACGTGATCATCGTGCCGGCGGTCAGCAACGAAGAAGCCGAGAAGAAATATCCCGGCGGCTGGAAATCGCCGAAACCGTACCTGCGCATCGTGCCGCAGCCGAATTGATCGTGAAATGCCGGCGGGCGGGTCGGACGGGGTGTCCACCGCCCTGCCCGCTCCGCCGCTATTTGCCCTGCCGCGAATCGTATTTTCATGGTTGATTGCGCCATGCTCCGCCGTTTCCTCTACATCCTCATGTTTGCCGCTGGCCTGCTCGGTCTCGGCCACACCGCCCATGCACAGGCCGCCGGCCCGTGGCATCCGCTCGATGCCCTGACGCCGCAAGAAATCGAAACCGCCGTCTCCCTGCTGCAACAGGCCGGCCACGCCGATTCTGCAACGGTGTTTTCGGCGATGACCCTGGCGGAGGCCGACAAGCAGGCGGTGCTGGCCTGGACACAGGGCCAACCCTTCACCCGCAAGGCCTTCGTCGTCCTGCGCCGTGACCGCAAGACTTTCGAAGCCAATGTCGATCTGACCGCCAAAAAAGTTCTCAGCCACCGCGAAGTGATCGGTGCCCAAACCTCGATTACCCAGGAAGAATGGTCCCTGGCACGCCAGATCACGCTTGATGACAAAGGCTGGCAGAATGCCATGCGGGCCCGTGGCATTACCGACTTCACCAAGGTCGCCTGCACGCCTCTGCCCGCCGGTCCGCGCGAAGCCGGATCCGCGCAAAGCGCCCGCGTTCTGAAAGTGCCATGCTTCAGTCTTGAGCATCGCCTGCATCCCGCCCACGGCCGCCCGATCGAGGGCCTCGTTGCCGTGGTCGATGTCGATGCGAAAGAGTTGGTGCGCCTGATCGACGATGGCGCAAAAGTCGAGATCGGCCCGCCACCTGCGACATACGGCGCTGCCTCATGGAGCCCTCGCGATCCGATGAAGCCGGTACGCAACATGTTGCCCGCCGGCTCCAACATCTCCATTCGCGGCACCTATCAGGTCGCCTGGCAGAACTGGTCGTTTCACCTCAGAGCCGACCGCCGGGCCGGCGCGATCGTTTCTCTGGTGCGCTACAACGACAATGGCCGTGCGCGCCTCATCGCCTACCAGATGCATGTCTCGGAGATGTTCGTTCCCTACGCGGTCCCGGACCCGACCTGGGCTTTCAGGGGCTATCTCGATGCCGGCGAACTCGGTCTCGGTTACTTGATTTCATCGCTGCGCGCCGGCGCCGACTGCCCGGCCCAGAGCTATGTCATCGACCTGCTGATGCCGAGCGACAAGGGCGGGATGTTCGTTGCGCCAAAAGCCTTGTGCATTTTCGAGCGCGCCACCGGCAACCCGGCCTGGCGCCACTACGATGCCGGCACCCAGCGCATTGCCGCACGGCCGGAAATCGAGCTGGTGGTGCGGATCATTCCCACCATCGGCAATTACGACTACGTCATCGACTACATCTTCCAGCCGCGCGGCACCATCAAACTGCGCGCCGGTGCCACCGGCCTCGACGCCATCCGCTCGTCCGATCAGGCCAAGGTCAGTCCGAAACAGGCCCTCGCCGAGACCCCGCGCGACACCCTGATCGCGCCGTACACCGTGGCTCCGTTCCACGAACACTTCATCTCCTACCGCATCGACCTCGATATCGATGGCCCGAAAAACCTCGCCGTGCGCGACACGCTTGGCGTCGCCACCGAAAACGGCAATCGCGTCGTCAAACGCACCATTCATGCCCAGCCCGGCGAAGGCCCGATGGCATTTCAGCCGGACCATGCCGGCAACTGGCGCATCGCCAACCCGAACAAGACCACGGCGCTGGGCTATGCCCCGAGCTATCAGATCGTGCACGGCCACTATCAACCGCCCGTCGACGGCCAGTCGCCGCTGTTCGTGCGCGCCGGCTTTGCCCGCCAGCCACTCTGGCTGACCCGGCAAGATCCCCGCGAGACATGGGCCGCTGGCGACTATCCGGTGCTCAGCGGCGGCGACACCGGCCTGCCCGCCTATGTGTCCGACAAGGATTCGGTCCACAATCAGGATCTGGTGATTTGGCCGACCCTGTCCTTCCGGCATGTGACCCGGCCCGAGGACTTCCCGGTCTTGCCAACCCTCTGGCACGAGATCAGACTGCGCCCCATGCACTTCTTCGACCGCGATCCGTCGCACGACCTGGCCCCACGGTTCGCCAAACCTGCCGCAACGGAGTAACCTGCGGGCAGGAATGCATCCACCCACCGACCGAGGACCAAACAATGAAACTGCACCACAATCCCGCATCGCCTTTCGTGCGCATTGTGCGCATCACCGCACGTGAACTGGGTATCGAGGACCAGGTCGAGGAAATCCACACCGGCGTCTTTCTGCCGGTCGAGGCGCACGCCGCGGTCGTGGCCGACAACCCGCTCGGCCGCATCCCGGCCCTCATCACCGACCACGGCTATGTTCTCTACGACAGCCGGGTCATCGTCGAATATCTGGTGCACAGCGCCGGCAACCTGGATCTGCTGCCGCACGAACCGGTGGCCCGCTTCGCCATTCTGACCCTGCAGGCCCTGGCCCAGGGCATCGCCGATTCTGCCGTGTCGCTGCGCTATGAAACGGCCCTGCGGCCGGAGAACCTGCGCTGGCCCGACTGGTCCGACCGCCAGACGGCGCGCATAGACAACGCCCTCGACACCCTGGAAAACGATCGGGCCGATGAGCTGTCCGCGCTCAATATCGGCACCATCAGCGTCGCCGCGGTGCTGGGCTATCTGGACTTCCGTTGGCCGGACTGGGGCTGGCGCGAAGGCCGCCCAAAACTTCAATCATTCTATGAAGATTTCGCGGCAAGGCCTTCTATGAAGTCAACAATGCCTGAGTAGAACCGAGCGCTAGGGCCCTTTCCAGTCCAACTCGCAGATCTCGGCGCTGTGGCCGGCGAAATCCCAGTTGCGGCCGAAGTCGCGGAACTTGCTGCGGGTTGCCTCGGCCACGATGATGCGCGGCGCGATCCAGTACTGGGAATTCTCCACCGTCGTGTGCCCATCCGGCGTGCTGCTGCGGATCGGCCGAATTTCGCCATCGATGATCTTGGGGATCTTGAAGCGCCGTACATCGCCATCGTTTTCGTAGGTAATCGGTTTTTGGTGCACGCCGAGAAAACTCGCCACCAGGATAGACAGCAGATGCGTGGTGCCGCGCGCTTTCCCGGACATGATCTTGGTCAGTGCCTTGACCTGATAGACATCGGCCTCTTCGGAAACATAAACGCCGGCGGTCCACTTGCCGCGGCTCATCATGCCCGGAATTTCGATGATCAGCCCCATGTTGAGGCCGGACAGGTCGGTATCGCCGTAAGCGCCGTCATCGATCCGCACCCCACCCCAGGTCTGGCAATGACCCTCGGTCGGCGGATGCTTGCCCAGCGAAATCACGCACGGACAGAACACCGTGCAGTTGCACGACAGCATCAGTTCACCCTTGATGTGCCACGGCTCGATTGCTGCCATTAAAAAAACCCTCCCGCTATTCAACCACTCACGGCCAGAAACAAAAACAGGGCACCGCCACCCAACATCACGCACCCTGAGGCATAGGACACCGGTTTTGCATTGGCAACCGTCTTTTCAGCGATCATCACCAGACCGATGGCGGCCATCCAGAACAGGTTCATCAGTCCGGCAACGAACATCACCAGCATCATCGCCCAGCAGCACGCCAGGCAATATCCCCCCTGCCTGACACCGGCCATGAAAACCCCCGGGACATCCTCGCGCCAGTTCGCCAAAAACCACGGCATCGGGCTGACGCACTTGTGCAGGCAGGCGTGCTTGATCGCGGTAAACTGGTAGGCGCCTGCCCCAAGCAGCACTGCCGCTGCCAACAGCGGATGGGTCAGCACTTCACCTTGCGACAACATGCCCGCCTGCTGCAGCCATGCCTGCAAGACAACCATGGCAACGCAGAACACCAGCCACACCAGCAGGTAGCCCAGGCACAGTACGACCGGCGAGGCCACGGCAATCGACTTGTCCGCCGCAGCCTCGGCGATGTCGATGTAGGTTGCAACCATCGGCGCAGCGCTAGGCAACATCATCGCCAGCACCATCGCCGCCCACATCACGAACGCCGCCGTTATCGACCGCCGGCTCCACGGATCATCGTCGGCCAGGCACAACGACCGCAACAGATCGCTGGCCAGTCCACTTTGCAAACCGAACGGCGAAACCGCGACGAGATAGATCCAGGCCCCGGCGACCACCGCCCCGAAGCACAACCACATCAGCAGATGGGGCGTCCCGGCGCCCGTCTTGACGAGATTTCTCAAGTCCTCAACACCCTTTGAACTTCGCCGGCCGTTTTTCGAGAAATGCCTGCACGCCCTCGGCGAAATCATGGGTTTTCGAAGATGCGCTCTGCAGCTTTCCCTCGAGCGCCAATTGTTCGTCGAACGAATTCAGCGCCGCCGCCTCGACGGCCTGCTTGATCTTCGCCAGCGCCGCGGTTGGCTGCGCGGCCAGATGCCGGGCCAGCCTGCCGGCCTCGGCCTGCAATTCGGCATCCTCGACGACCTTCCAGATCATGCCCCACGCGAGCGCCGTTTCCGCCGGCAGCGGCTCGGCCAGCATCGCCAGCCCGCGCGCCCGCGCCGGGCCCACCAGGTGGGTCAGCGACCATGTCCCGCCGGCATCCGGCACCAGGCCGATCTTGGCGAACGCTTGCAGGAAAGACGCCGAACGTCCGGCAATCACGATGTCGCAGGCCAGCGCGATGTTGGCGCCAGCGCCGGCGGCGATTCCATTGACGGCGCAGATCACCGGAAACCGTGCCGCCTTTATCCACTGGACCAGTGGATTGAAATCGCGCTCGATGGTGTAGGAAAGGTCTTTCGACATATCGAGGTCGGCCAGATCCTGCCCGGCGCAAAACCCCCGGCCCGCTCCGGTCAACACCATCGCCCGGGTGCCCGCTGCATCGATCTCCTTCAAAGCGGCGCGAACTTCGCGGTGCATGTGCGCCGTCATCGAATTCAGCTTGTCGGGGCGGTTCAGGCTCAAGGTGGCCACCGAGTCCTGAAGCGATAGCGAAATGTCTTCATATGCCATAAGGTGCGGGTCCGTAATCCGTTGCGTTCCGGCCACCCTAGCAGGTCCGCCGGGCGCGACAAACTGAACTTGCTGGCGACCTTGCACAGCTCGCGGCAAAGGCGCATTTTGCCAGCCATGACGACTGCATCACCACGCGCGATCGTGATCGGCGGCGGCCCTGCCGGGCTGAGTGCTGCCTGCCTGCTGGCGAAGGCCGGAACCGCGACCACGCTGATCACCGGGCCGGCGCCCGCGGCAAGACCGCACGATCCGCGCACCGTGGCCCTGATGCAGAGTTCGATCCGGTTGCTCGAGACCATCGGCGTGTGGCCCGGCGCCCTGCGCGAAGTCGCCAATCCGCTGCGCACATTGCGCCTGATCGACGATACCGGCAGCCTCGTGTCCGCCCCGACAGTGACCTTTACCGCCCAAGAAATCGGCGCCGATGCCTTCGGCTGGAACATCCCCGTCGAAGCGCTTCAGGGCGCCCTGGCGGCCACGGCAAGAAACCTCGGTGTGGCGTCCATCGCCGCCAGCGCCAAATCGCTCGCCCTGGCTGACCGGATCGTCCGGGTCCGGCTCGACGACGGCGCAACACTTTCCGCCGACATCGCCATTGCCGCCGACGGCCGCAATTCGGTTGCCCGCCGCACCATCGGCATCTCCAGCATCGACTGGTCTTACGACCAGACCGCCATCGCCACCAGTTTCTGCCACAGCCAGCCGCACGCCGACATGTCGCGCGAATATCACCGCCCTGACGGCCCCCTGACCACCGTGCCGATGCCCGGCGACCGCTCGAGCCTGGTGTGGATGGAGCGCCCGGATACGGCAGATGCCCTGATGGCGCTTTGCGATACGGCCTTTGCCCGCCGCCTGCAGCTCGAAACCCATGGCGACCTTGGCGCCATCAGCGAGATCGGCCCGCGCCGGGCCTTTGCCATGTCCGGCCTCACCGCATCGCGCTTCGCCGACCAACGCGTGGTGCTGGTTGGCGAGGCCGCCCACGTCGTGCCGCCGATTGGCGCTCAAGGGCTCA
>JAHEJE010000105.1:3228-9178 GCA_024639035.1 Alphaproteobacteria bacterium | reverse complement strand
TCTACCGGGCCAGGGTGCCGCTCTATCCCGGCGCCGATTTCGGCTTTTACCTGTACAGCCGCGACGGCCGCTCGCTGCGCCACCCGGTCGCCGACTACGAAGGCCGGCACTATAACGCCGACGTCCACCAGGCCGCCTTCGCCCTGCCCGGCTGGCAGAAGGAGTGGCTGAGTGGTGCAACTTCTCCTTCCCCCAGAAAGGGGGAAGGCCGGGATGGGGGTTGATGGCGGTGCAACTCGGCAAAGTTTTCAGCTAAGGCACCGTTATCAATCCCCACCCTAACCCTCCCCTTTTCTAGGGGAGGGAACTGATTCTTCTAAGCTCAGAAAACAAATGCCAACGACTTAAAAATCACTCCGGCAGAGTGACGCCGCGCGCGCCCTTTTGGGATGCGCGGATGCACAGGTACTCCAGCGAGATCGCAGCGGCGGCCAGCGCGGTGATTTCGGCATGGTCGAACGGCGGCGAGACCTCGACGACATCCATGCCGGCATAATCGATGTCGGTCATGTGGCGCAGGATCGCCTGGGCCTGAAAGGTGCTCAGCCCGCCGGGCACCGGGGTTCCGGTTCCCGGCGCGAAGGCCGGATCGAGGCAGTCGATATCGAAAGTCAGGTAGGACTTGCTGTCGCCGACCGTCCGTTTGATCTCGGCGGCGATGTCGGCAGCGGATGCCTGGTGAACCTGATCGGCGTAGATGATGTTCATGCCATAGGTGCGTTCGCCGTCATAGGTGGTGCGAATGCCGATCTGGACCGAGCGGGCGGGATCGATCACGCCCTCTTCGATGGCGATGTTGAACATCGTGCCATGGTCGAGACGGCCGCCCTCTTCCGGCTCGACGTCGCGGTGGGCGTCGAACTGGATCAGCGACAGCGGCCCGTGCACCTTGGCGTAGGCGCGCATCACCGGATAGGTGGTGTAATGGTCGCCGCCGATGGCCAGCGACGAGGCGCCGCCAGCGATGATCCCGGCGATGTGGCCCTCTATGGCGCCGGGCACCTCGGCCTGGCGGCCCCAATCGAAGAAGCAATCGCCGTAGTCGACCACCGCCAGGGTGTCGAAGGGATCGAACATCCACGGCCAGTACGGGCCCCAGGCATTCTGGGCCGAAGCCTTGCGCACGGCCTCGGGACCGAACCGGGTGCCGGGCCGGTTGGTGACCGACTGGTCGAAGGGGATGCCGGTGACGGCGATATCGACGCCGGCGAGGTCGCGGGTGTACTTGCGGCGCATGTACGACAGGGCGCCGGCATAGGTTGCCTCAATCGTTGTGCCCTTCAGCTCACGGCGCAGGAAGGCGGCATCGCCGACGGTCTTGTCGGATGAACCAGTCATGTCCTACTCCGCCAGCAGCAGTGTGTCTTCGGGACGCCAGGACAGCCAGACGGTGTCGCCGATGTCGACATGATCGACGGTGTCGCGGCTTTCGTTCTGGATATTGACGGCAATGCGCAGGTCGTCCGGCGTTTCGATGTACATGTGGCTGGTGTTGCCGTAGTAGGCCCAGTCGGCGATCTTGCCGCTGGTGGCGATCAGTCCCGCCTTGGGTTTGGTCTTGGACAGCTTGATCTTTTCCGGCCGCACGGCAAGCGAGACTTTGCCCGAGGCCTCGCTGTCGTGGGGAATGGCGAGACTGCCGAGGCCGGCGACGTCGACCTTCACCGCTTTGCCCTGAGCGCCGGTCACGGTGCCGTCGAACAGGTTCACCTTGCCGATGAAGTCGGCGACGAAGCGCGAGTTCGGCTGTTCGTAAAGCACCTCGGGCGTGGCGATCTGGGTGATGGCGCCCTTATCCATCACCGCGATACGGTCGGCCATCGACAGGGCCTCGTCCTGATCGTGGGTGACGATGATGAAGGTGATGCCGATGGTCTGCTGCAGGCGGGCCAGTTCAAGCTGCATCGATTCGCGCAGCTTGGCATCGAGCGCCGACAGCGGTTCGTCGAGCAGCAGCACCTTGGGCTGCTTGACCAGGGCACGGGCGAGCGCGACACGCTGGCGCTGACCGCCGGAAAGCTGGTCCGGCTTGCGCTCGCCGAGGTGGTCGAGCTGGACCATCTCGAGGGCCTCCTTGACCCGCGGGCCGATCTCGGCAGCGGGGGTGCCGACAACCTTCAGTCCGTAGGCGACATTGTCCGATACGGTCATGTGCGGGAACACGGCGTAAGACTGGAACACCATGTTGACCGGCCGGCGGTTGGGCGGCGTCACCGACATGTCCTCGCCGTCGATCAGGATGGCGCCTTCCGTCGGGGTCTCGAAGCCGGCGATAATGCGCAACAGCGTGGTCTTGCCGCAGCCGGACGGGCCGAGCAGGGCGAAGAACTCGTTTTCCTTGATGTCGACATTGACATCGTCGACGGCGATGACGCCGGGAAAGCGCTTGGTGATGCCTTTGATGGAAACAATCGGATCGGACACGGGTCGGTTATCCCTGTTTTTCAGGCGTCTGGAGTTTCATGGCGAGGATGGTGGCAACGACGGTGATGACGATCAGCGCCGTCGAGGCGGCATTGATGTCCGGCGATACGCCGCGCCGGACCAGCGAATAGACCTTGACCGGGAAGGTGTTGGTTTCCGGGCCGGCGGAAAAGAAGGTGATGACGAAATCATCGAGCGACAGGGTGAACGACAGCAGCGCGCCGGCGATGATGCCCGGTTTCATGTAGGGCAGGATGACATTGACGAAGGTCTGCCATTCGGAAGCCCCGAGATCGCGCGACGCTTCTTCCAGCTCGCGGTTGAAACCGGCCAGGCGCGAGCGCACGACGACGGCGACGAAGGGAAAGCTGAAGGCAATGTGGGCCGCGGTGATGGCGCCAAGATTGAGCGGCCAGATCGAGAACAGCTCGCTCCACCAGTAGATCGGGCCGCTTTCGAAGCTGCCGATCCACCGCCCCATGCGCGAGAAAAACACCAGCATGGCCACGCCCATGCAGATCTCCGGGATGACGATGGGCAGCGCCATGAAGCCCTCGACCGCGGTCTTGCCGGGAAAGCGGAAACGCCACAGCCACAGCGCCACGGCGGTGCCGATGATGGTGGCGACGATGGTGCACATGACGGCGATGGTGATCGAATTGACGAAGGCCTCGACCAGCGAGACGTCGTTCCAGGCCTTCTGATAGTACTTCAGCGTGAAGCCGCGCCACACCACGTTGCGTTTGGAATCGTTGAACGAAAAAACGATGAGCTGGGCGATCGGCGCATACAGCATGATGAAGGTGACGATGGCGAAGGCGATCAGCCAGGGCGACCTGCCGTAATCGAGGGGTCCGCGCTTCATTTTGTTCCTGGCCATGGCTCAGACCCCCACCCTGCCCTTGGAACGGGCATCGACGAAGGCGCGCACGGCCAGGGCGGCAAAGGTGATGTACATCAGCAGAAACGACAGCGCGGCGCCGAACGGCCAGTCGTTGGCCGCCTTGAACTGGTCGGTGATGACATTGCCGATCATGATCGCATTGGTGCCGCCGAGCAGATCGGGCACCAGGAACATGCCGAGCATCGGGATGAACACCAGGATGATGCCGGAGACGATGCCCGGCATGGTGAGCGGTACGGTGACGGAAAAGAACGTGCGCCACTGGCTGGCGCCGAGGTCGAGACTGGCCTCGAGATACGACCGGTCGAGGCGCTCGATGGTGGCATACAGCGGCAACACCATGAACGGCATGAAGACATAGACCAGGCCGACGATCACCGCGCCGTTGTTGTACAGCAGCTCGAGCGGCTGGAACGGTCCGATCAGCTTGTCGAGAAAGGCCAGATTCCACAGCCACTCAAGGGTGAAATTCAAGGTGCCGCGGGTGCGGAATACGGCAATCAGCGCATAGGTCCGGATCAACAGGTTGATCCAGAACGGCAGAATGACCAGCAGCAGCAGCAGGGGCCGCCAGCGCTTGGGCGAAAAACAGATGCCAAAGGCAACCGGGTAGGCAATCGCCAGGCAGACCGCCGTCGCCAGCACGCTGATCCACAGCGACTTCCAGATGATCTTCAGGTAGACGGCCTGGAAGGTGCGGGCATAGTTGGCCAGGGTGCCGGTGATCTCGATATCGAGGATCGAGGTCTTCTCACCGAACGACATCAGCCAGATAAGGGTGAGCGGAACCAGGAAAAACACAAACAGCCAGAACACGCCGGGCAACGCCGTCACCCAGAACACCAGCCTGTTGTCCTTCCAGTTCTCCATACCGCCCCTCCCCTTGCGGCGCCGGACCGGGCACGTCGTCCCGGTCCGGCATCCCAGTCAGTTCAAACCATCAGGCCGCCTGGATGCGGGTCCAGCTCTCGGCGCGCGCCTTGACGAGGTCTTCTGAGTACAGGGCCGGTTCGCTGACCGCGATCACGTCATCGGTCGGGAATATCCCCGGGTTGTTGCGGTACTCGTCGGTCATCTTGGCCTTGGCCGCGGCGTTTGGCGTGGCATATTCGATGGTCTCGGCAATATGGACGCCGGCATCGGCATCGAGAATATAGTTGAGGAATGCATGGGCGTTCTGCGGATGCGGAGCATCCTTGGGAATGCACAGGCAATCCTGCCACAACAGGCCGCCTTCCTTGGGCACGATGTAGCTCAGATCGTCGTCCTCGCCCATCACCTGGATGATGTCGCCGTTCCATTCCATGGCCAGATCGACCTCGCCGGAGGCCAGCAGGTCCTGGCCGTTGTCATCGGCATAGACCTTGACGTTCTTCTTGCCGGCGATCAGCAGCTCTTCGGCCTTCTTGGTTTCGGCAGGGTCGAGCGAGTTGAACGAATAGCCGAGGTATTTCAGGGCCGCGCCGATCACATTCTCGCCATCGCCCAGCAGAGCGATGCGGCCGGAATAGGCGTTGTCCTCGAACAGCGCGCTCCAGCTCTGGACGTCGGCTTCCTTGACCTTGGACTTGCGGTAGCCGATGCCCTGGGTGCCCCACATGTAGGGCAGCGAGTACTTGCGGCCGGGATCGAACTGGGCATCCTGGAACGCCGGGTCGATGTTGGCCATGTTGGGGATTTTTGAATGATCGAGCGTATCGAGCATGCCGGCGGCGATCATGCGTTCGACATAATCGTTGGTCGGCACGATGATGTCGTAACCCGGATTGCCTTCCTTCAGCTTGGCGAACAGTTCCGAGTTGTCGGCGAACAGGTCCATCTTGACCTCGATGCCCGAAGCCTTGTTGAAGTCGGCCAGGGTGGTCTCGCCGATGTAGGTGTCCCAGTTGAAGAAATTGAGTTTCTTTTCTTCCGCCGCCAGCGAAAAACGCGGCAGGAAAGTCAGGCCGACCATGGCCGCGCCGGTGCCCTTCAAGAGCGATCGGCGGTCGGGCCGGTACTTTGGTGAATACGACATTGTTGCTACTCCCTCGTTTGGTTTGGCCGGCACAACTCCCGTATGTGCCGGGCCACGGTTTAAGCCGCATTGTGCGGCAATCTTGCGCCAGTTATGGCGAACTCACAACAGTATAATTGCGTTCACCCGAGCTCGGAGCGAACATCTTCCAGGGTCAGATCAAGAGCGGTTCTTGCCAATTCTGCCCACCGGTCGATATCCTGCCGGGTAATGCACAGGGGCGGCGCGAACACCATGGTGTCCCAACAGGCCCGCATGATCAGCCCGGAGGCGAAACAATGATCGCGGCAGATGCCGCCGACCCTGCCCCATTCGGCAAAGCGCTCGCGGGTCTTCTTGTCCTTGACCAGTTCGATGGCGCCGATCAGTCCCTGGGTGCGCACCTCGCCGACGATCGGGTGATCCTCGAGCGTTGCCAACTTTTCCTTCAGGTACGGCGCGATATCGCGAACCTGGCCGATGAAATCCTCGTCCTGCAGCAAACGAATGTTCTCCAGCGCCACGGCGCAGGAGGCCGGATGGCCGGAATAGGTGTAGCCGTGATAGAACTCGCCGCCGAGATCGAAGAACTCCTTGATGATCCTGTCGGACACGGCAACGGCGCC